>NZ_SPKP01000044.1:0-441 GCF_023127835.1 Pseudomonas sp. B329
TGGATAAAAACGGCGCACCGGTGACTAACATCACCAACCCGCTGACTGTCACCCTGGACAACGGTGAGACCATCACCATCGGTGTGAATCAGTCGAGCGGCACTGTTTCGGTCTTGGCACCGGATGACGTCTACAAAGGCGATCAGACCGTCACCACCGCGATCAAGGGTGTGACCGGCGGCGAGCACTTTGAAAATCTGGTTCCAGGTACTACGTCAGTAAACACCACCGTTACGGACACACCGGGTACCGACAACACCACTACCGTGACGCTGACAGCTCCGTCCGAAGCGAACGAAGGTGGTCAAATTACGTACACCGCTACGCTTTCGAATAAAGCGGGCACTGACGTCACCTTGAAGTTGGATAACGGTTCGTCGATCACCATCAAAGCGGGCGACACCGTCGGCACTGTGACCGTGCCTGCGCCTACCGATGATG
>NZ_SPKP01000044.1:451-837 GCF_023127835.1 Pseudomonas sp. B329
CATCGACAAAAGCACGCAGACCGTTCAAATCACCGAGACCACGGGCGGCAACTTCGAGAAGTTGGAAGTTGCAGGCAACGGCGCCACCACCACGATCAACGACACCATCGATAAAGTTGATGTGGTCCTGACCGCCACCACCACCGTAGGTGAAGGCGGCAACATCGTTTACACCGCCAGCCTTGTGGATAAAAACGGTGCGCCGGTGACCAACATCACCAACCCGTTGACCGTCACTCTAGATAACGGCGAAACCATCACCATCGGAGTGAACGAATCCAGCGCTAGCGTTTCGGTTATTGCTCCTGATGATGCCTACAAAGGCGATCAAACTGTCACCACCGCTATCAAGGGTGTGACCGGTGGCGAGCATTTCGAGAACCTGG
>NZ_SPKP01000044.1:927-1139 GCF_023127835.1 Pseudomonas sp. B329
TGTCACGCTGAAGTTGGATAACGGTTCGTCGATCATCATCAAGGCTGGCGAAACTGTCGGCACTGTGACTGTCCCTGCGCCTACCGATGACGTGTTCATCGATAAGAGCACCCAGACCGTCAAGATCACCGAGACCACTGGCGGCAACTTCGAGAAGTTGGAAGTCGCAGGCAACGGCGCAACCACCACCATCAACGACACCATCGACAAGG
>NZ_SPKP01000044.1:1149-2170 GCF_023127835.1 Pseudomonas sp. B329
ATTGCTCCTGATGATGTGTACAAAGGCGATCAGACCGTCACCACCGCTATCAAGGGTGTGACAGGTGGCGAGCATTTCGAGAACCTGGTCCCGGGCACTACGGCGGTAAATACCACTGTCACCGATACTCCGGGTACCGATAACACCACGACTGTCACGCTGACTGCCCCAAGTGCCGTTAACGAAGGTGGCCAGATCACCTACACCGCGACCTTGAGTAATAAGGCCGGTACCGACGTCACACTGAAGTTGGATAACGGCTCGTCGATCATCATCAAGGCCGGCGAAACCGTCGGCACCGTGACTGTGCCTGCTCCTACCGATGACGTGTTCATCGATAAGAGCACCCAGACCGTCAAGATCACCGAGACCACCGGCGGCAACTTCGAAAAACTCGAAGTCGCAGGCAACGGCGCAACCACCACCATCAACGACACCATCGACAAGGTCGATGTGGTCCTGACCGCTACCACCACTGTTGGAGAAGGCGGCAACATCGTCTACACCGCCAGCCTTGTGGATAAAAACGGTGCGCCGGTGACCAACATCACCAACCCGCTGACCGTAACTTTGGACAATGGCAAGACCATCACCATTGGTGTGAATGAAACCAGCGGCACTGTCTCGGTCTTGGCACCGGATGATGTCTACAAAGGCGACCAGACCGTCACCACCGCTATCAAGGGTGTGACCGGTGGCGAGCACTTTGAAAATCTGGTTCCAGGTACTACGTCAGTAAACACCACCGTTACGGACACTCCGGGTACCGATAACACAACGACTGTCACACTGACTGCGCCAAGTGTCGTTAATGAAGGTGGCCAGATCACCTACACCGCGACCTTGAGCAATAAGGCCGGTACCGACGTCACGCTGAAACTCGACAACGGCTCAAGCATCACTATCAAAGCCGGCGACACCGTCGGCACTGTGACCGTCCCGGCACCGACCGATGACGTGTTTATCGATAAGAGCACGCAGACGGTCAAGATCACCGACGCTTCCGGCGGCAACTTCGAAA
>NZ_SPKP01000045.1:0-9686 GCF_023127835.1 Pseudomonas sp. B329
ACGACCTTGCCAAGGTCGGGGTCGCGAGTTCGAGTCTCGTTTCCCGCTCCAAATATTGCGCTACAGAGTTCCACTGAATTCTGTAAGTAATTGAAATCAGGGCCTTTAGGCCCTTTTTTCGTTCCGGCGGGAACCACTGAAATCCAGCTCCATCCAGTGCTTTTAAGTCCCGATTTAAGTCCCGAATGAGGATCTTGGATTTGGATGTGCACTGAATCGGTTTTTTGCTGGAGCAGCTTGGATAGCGAGACGAGCATCTGGCCCTGACTCTGTTCAGGAGCTCGCTATGGCACTCTCGGATACGACCGTTCGGCAAGCCCGAATCACCGGCAATGACTACACGATAGGCGACACGGGTGGGCTTGCGCTCAACGTGACGGCCCGCGGCGGGAAAATCTGGCGTTTCAGATATTACTGGGCGGGCGTGCAGAAACGCATGTCTCTCGGTAGTTATCCGCAAATCAGCCTTAAAGAAGCCCGTGTCCGACGTGATGAGGCTCGCGCCTTGGTCGCCCAAGGCATCAATCCCTATGAGCACCGTAAACAGCAGCGTCGTGCTGTTCGTTTTGCGGCAGAGCACACCTTCGAGGCCGTGTTCAATCAATGGGTAGAGTTCCGCAGGCTGAGCCTGAAGGAAGGGCGCCAGAGCACGCTCTCGCAGATCTTGCGAATCTTCAATAAAGACGTCCTGCCCACCCTGGGCGGGCGGTCCATCTACGATATCAATCGTCACGATCTGTTGGATTTATTGAGCAGGATCGAACAGCGCAAGGCCTTAACAACCGCCGAAAAATGCCGGACTTGGTTCAACCAATTGTTCCGTTATGCACTGGTGAAGATCGAGGGGCTGGAGCACAACCCAGCTTCAGACCTTGATGTGGTTGCACTTCCCAAACCTCCGGTTACGCACAATCCATTTCTTCGTATGGACGAGCTCCCGGCATTGATGGCTGCTCTTCGAAACTACGGTGGCGCCAGCCAAACTCGGCTTGGCCTTCGGTTGTTGCTGCTGACCGGTGTCCGCACGGGCGAATTACGGTTGGCAACACCCGACCAGTTCGATCTGGAGAAGCGCTTGTGGGTCATACCGGCGGAAGTGGTGAAACAACTCCAGCTAGCGATGCGGAAGCCAGGTAAGCAGACCCAAAATGTACCGCCTTATATCGTGCCGCTGTCGGTTCAGGCTCTGGAGATTGTGCGTCACTTGCTGGACCAGGTTGTTCCCGCGCAGCGCTACTTGTTTGCGCATCGAAGCGACCTGAGCAAGCGTATCAGTGAGAACACGCTGAATGGCGCGTTACGTCGGATGGGGTATGCCGATCAACTCACTGGCCACGGGATGAGGGCGACGATCTCGACGGCGCTGAACGAGATCGGGTATCCAAAGGTGTGGGTGGACGCTCAGCTTTCTCATGCTGATCCGGATAAGGTGAGTGCGGCCTACAATCACGCGGAATACGTGGAGCAGCGTCGAACCATGATGCAGGATTGGGCGAACCGTCTTGATCTTTGGGGGCAGGGTCAGCTGAAGGCGGCAAGCTCTCCGCTTACTATTCGTTTAGAGGGCGCAGCTTCGTTACCTTCGTTGGAAAGCGCGAACGCAAACGCCGTTCTGTACAGCAGTGGCTTCCCAGCGACGACGGTTCCAGCCTCTAAAAAATCCGTAAGCAACGAACCGGTCCTTAACGCGGCTCAGTATTCACCTGTCCTACCTGCTTCAGCGCAGACTGAACAGCTGCGCGAACCCCAAGTATCTGAGATACAACGTCAGCGCGCCGAGATGCTAGCCACCTATGAAGCTTCGAATAATTTGCCGCTGCTTGTCTTCGCCAAACTAGCAGGCAAATCCCGAGATCAGATCAACCGCGATATCAAGGCTCGGCGCCTGCTATCCCTGAGCCTGGGGAATCGCGGTCAGCGCATTCCCGATTGGCAGCTTGACCCACTGCGGCACAAATTGATACTTGCTGCCTTAGCGCGGTTTCCGGATGTCGATGCGTGGAGGCTTTATCGGACCGTCTGTGAGCCTCATGAGCGACTGAAGGGGCGTTCGCCAATCGATCTGCTCACTCTGGAGAATTTCGACGTTACTGCACGGATCGTTTGCACTGCCTTAGGCTCACTCTGAGGTACTGTCTTCGAGCGGTGACAACGGATGTTGCCGCTTGTTTAAGTGCATCTTGCACGAGCTTCTGAATGCGTGGGGTTCACGAGTTACATGAAATGTTGGAGAGGGACAGAGATAGACTTCTGTTGCGCAGAATGCCACCATTTGGCAATATCTCGTCCCCGCACTCTCTTGTCAGCTCTCCATCCCTCTCATTTGGGGGCTGTGTCCTGGAGAGAGTGGTTAACCCGGCCTCGCGCCGGGTTTTTTATTCATCCGGCAGGCATGGCAGATGGATAAATTTTGAACATTCAGCGACCCTATGTATGGGGTGCTAGGGGTCGAGTGTTCGAATCACTCCGTCCCGACCATATAATTCAATGACTTAGCCCAATCTTCACCGGTTGGGCTTTTTCATGTCTGAAAAAATACTCCCACATTTACTCCCACGGATATTCTGGATCTAGTTGGCTTCGACGTCTGAGGGAGTGTAATGGGAGCACAGCCTTGTCTCTGCTGATCTACACCTGTCAGTGCTACAGGTGGGAGCCCGCTTGTGGCCGAGATACCGGTCGCGACAGGATGCTAACTACCAAATGTAGCCTTTAGTTTTCACTTCATCCGAACATGCTGGTGATTCACAAGCTGGTCCGCGGTACCGAGTACCGACGGTATGGGGTAAGGCGTTCACGTGGCAGTTTTCGGGGCTTTCTAATTCTAAGCGGCGTGAGCCTAAGGAGAGCATTGACAATCGACTCCACTCAAGCAAGCCCGATGTGTTTCATTGAATGGCAATATGGCATAGTGGAAGCACAAGTATGTTGCATGCCCGCCACGTGGGCGCAACGCCGAAAAAGAATATTGCCGAAGCTCCTCATGCCCAAGAAACCGGCCCCAAATCAACTCGTCGTCAAGCGCGGAGCAGTCCCTCCCTCAGTGTATCTGATGCATATATCGGATAAAGAATGGGAGCTTTTTATCGAGGATGCGTGCCGGTATGGCGGAAGGTATTTTCAGGTTAAGCGGCTGGGTAATGCCAATGACAAAGGACGGGATGTGGAAGCGCGCTTCCAGGGTGCGCTTGTGGCTGATGGTTGGGACCTTTTTCAAGCAAAACACTATAAAGATCGATTGACGCCCAGTGAAGCCTTTCCGGAAATAGCTAAATTTCTTGGTCATTTACTGTCGAAAAGTTACCCGGTTCCTCGTAAGTATTATTTTTGTGCCCCTCTTAATGCAGGGCCTGATCTTCATGATTTGCTGGCTGACCCTCAAAAGCTTCGCGAAACGTTTCTTGCCGCATGGAGGTCGGGTTCCCAAGGCCTAGGGCCTGAGAAGGCGAAGCTGACTCCAGAGATGGAGGCGTTCGTGATCGCGTTCGATTTCAGCCGTTTCGAAGAGTACTTGGTTCATGACCTCCTCGCATGGCACGAGCAAGATTCCTCCGCCCACTACAAGCTATTCGGCATCGAGCCTGAACGCGGTGACGATCCCGAAGTGCCGAATGAAGCTCAAGCATACGAGATGGTGTATGTGACTGAGCTCCTTAATGTGTATGGTGAACTCGATGGTACGCCAATAGCATTGAAGGATGTTCTCGACTCAGAAATTTACAACGACCATTTTGCTGCTGCTCGCGAGACTTTTTACTCTGCGGAAGGGCTAAAACGGTTTAGCCGCGATATTTACCTTGAGGACGAGTTCGCAAAACTTCTCGATATGGTTAGAAAAGGGATCAAGCTAAAGGTGTACAGCCCAAGTTTAAAAACGGGGCTGGAGCGCCATGATGCAGCCATAGGTGCAGTTAGTAGCGTCGCTCTCACAGATAGTGCTCTGCATCCTCGACTTCGGGGCGGAGATTTGCCGGGCACATGCCATCACTTAGTTAATGACAAGCACTTAAAATGGGTTCGATAAAATCAAGGAAGCAACCCGAACTGTTCAATACCCCTTTTGAACTGGGGCTAAGGATGGTTTACCTGCTGTCAGCACTTCGACCTGAAGGCGCTGATCTCCAAAAATTGGTGTTATTGGATTATGCAATTGTGTACTCGAGCGACGTCGGAGGGCCCGATAGTCTTCATACTCCAGTACCCTTTCGTAACGCCGAGTTGTTCAGCAGACGTGAGCGAATCGAGCAGGGTTTGTACCTGATGAGCACACGTGGCTTGGTCGATGTTGTACTGGATGATCGAGGTATGACCTATGTGGCTGGGCCAAGCAGCTTCACGATGGTTGGCTCCCTATCATCAAAGTACTGGCGAGAGCTCGAGACTAGATGCAGATGGGTTGCAACTCGATTCGGAGCAAAAGAGTCAAGCGCGTTGCAGAGTGAGTTCGCTGAAAAAGGGCACCTGTGGGGTGCCGAACTTGATACCGTAAGGAGGCTATTGTAGACATGGCTGTCGCGCTTATTCAGCTGAAGGCATCCGGACCGGGAAAGCCAGACGCGCTCATTGATTTTAAGTTTCCAGCAACACTCGTTCGCGGGCCAAGCGACACGGGTAAGTCCTACATTCGCGACTGTTTATGGGTACTCCTTGGTGGCGAGAAAAACCCCAAGAAAATCCCTCAGGCAACCGGATACGACACCCTTACCTTGCAGCTGGACGGTGATGGGCAGTTGTATGAAATTCGCCGCGCATTAGCTGGAGGGGAGACAAGGCTGAGCTCACTTACATTAGCGGTGGACGGTGCGCATGCTCGTGAGGAGCTTGAAGAAGATATAGGTGATTTTCTTGTAAAAATGTCGGGTGCTGCTGGCAAGCTTTTACTTCGATCTCGTGCAAAAAAGGGATTTGTAACGGGCGGGGATTTACGTCACTGGTTTCTTCTATCGCAGCCGAACATGATCAGTGAAGACCCGACTAGTGGCCAGGTGGTATCGGCGACTCAGCGTATTGCAGCATTCCACATGTTCATCACTGGCAGCGATGACGCTGCGATTGAGCTGACCAAGTCAAATGCGGAAAAACAACAGATTGTTGGGAAAGTATTAGGAGCCGAAGAAAGCCTAAAACGAGTGCGATCGGAACTGCCATCCGATCAGAGCCGTGACGAGATAGTCGATGCTCTTGAAAGGGTAGATAGCGTTTTAGGTGCCATGACACAACGTTATGATGAGCGGGCGTCGCATCTGCGTGATGTTCGTGAGCAGATTTATCGTGTCGAAAGACAACTGATCGATGCTCGATCCAAACGTGAGCACAGTCGAGCCATGGCCGACCGTTTTGAGTTGCTCGATGAAAAGTATCGTAGTGATAGTGAGCGGCTAGGCGCAACCTGGGAGGGTGTGTCTATGTTTCAAGCGCTAACTGAGGTGCCATGCCCCTTGTGCTGCGCTCCGCCTGGAGTGCAAACCGATCAACGACAGCTTATTCAAGGCAATCAAGATCTCTACAGACGAGCCCTGAAGGTGGAGCTGGAAAAGATCTCTGTTTTACGTCACGGATTGGCTGATGCCCTGAAACGGGAGCTCCAACGCGTTTCGGAGATTGATGCCCAAAGCCGAGAGTGGAGCGAAAGCCTTAAACAGTTGGAACAAGAAGAGCGTAAACGTTCAGCATCAACGCATCAGGAGTTCAGCGGGGATCCTAAGTCTCTAGCCTTACGTCGCAGTGAACTTTCTGAGTATCTAGCTAGATTCGAAGAGGAAAGCCACCTAGTCGCCGAAATTGAACGCCTGTCAAAATTCAAAGGCGGCAAGCAAACGCGTCTCGAGCGTAATGTCGGCGATGCCGCCAGAGATGTAGCTTCGCTTGCAAAGGAGTATTTGCATGCCTGGGGTTTTGAACTGATCGATTCTGTATTGCTAGATGCGAATGTATGCGACCTCACCATTAACGGTCGTGCACGCCTTGATTTTGGTGCAGGTAAACGATCCATTTTCTTGGCAGCGCTAACCGTTGCCGTAATGGCTCATGCTATAGAAAAGGGGTACCCGCATCTCGGATTCGTCGTCATTGACTCGCCTTTAAAGTCTTATGCAGACCCCAAAAGTAAGGAGCAGCGAGATGTTGCAGTCCTCACGGTAACTGACCGCTTCTATAGCTGGCTTGCAAATTGGTCCGGCCCGGGCCAGATCATCATTCTTGAAAATCAGGATCTGAAGCAGATCGCGCGTGAATTGCTTAAACCTATTGAGTTTGTTGGAGATGCAGGGGACGAGGGACGTACTGGTTTTTACCCGTAGGGTCAAACAGGTATTGAAATTATGCAGGTCGAGAAAACAAAGGGATTAATGACAGCCATTGAGCACCACGGAAATTAATCTGTTTCGATTTTAAGAAAAGGGTTATCGGGTGGTATCAATTCAAAAAATTGCTTCGGATCCTCAATCAAGTACCCCTTCAAGGTGGTTCTCTTCCTAGGGCCCTGCACTTGGCATACCCAGATGTTCAGGCCGTTGTCTCGCTTCCTGTGGACCTTCAGTTTCTCGAACTGCTTCTGTACCCAACGCCATTCGTTAATCTCTTGATCGACCCTCTTGGCGATGCCAGGAAACTCCTGGACATAACGTTGGAAGAGACCAGGCGTGACCAGAAATACGCTGCCACTCACCGTGTGGATTTTGGCCTTGCTGTCATTGATGATCAACTTATGGCTCAGGATGCCTTCCTTGACCCAATTCAGGAATGCCTGGCCTGGGTTATCCGATGGAGGCGTTGAGGTTTCGAGAGTACTTTCTGCCGGCGCATTGCTGGTCTCAGGGTCTATCAATTCGAACATGTCCAGCAGCGTGCCGAGGTAATCGACATCCTCTAGTACCATGGTATCCGGCTGCGGTTGGCTTTGAGCTGATCCTGCACTGGCTGCCTCAGGCACTGGTGTTGGTATCTGGGTGTCAGTTGAGTGGTCATGGGCTGCAATGCTCACCGTTCCACTGAAAGCCTCGGGCCGGTCTTCGTTCCCCCAAATCAGTGCGGGTTGAAGGCGCAGAAAGGTGAAACTCTGCTGCCAATTTCCCTGAACCACTAGCGCAGTCCAGATGGCTTTGCCTTCCGGCGTAGACTCAACCAATCCATGCGATTGCAGCTCGTCGAACACCGCGAGGTTGGATGAAGGAATGCCCTCAATCGATTGCGACAGCAAATAGGCTCGCAGCTTGTCCGTGACCGTCTTACTGACCAGCCACAGTGCGTCCTGGGTCAGCCATGCCGCGGCACCCGGCTGGTTGAGTTTCAGCTCGTGTTGAACCAGATGACGCAGTCCGCTGATCAAATGGTGTTGCAACGAATGAATCGGCGCTTGTAGCGCCTTGTTTGGGTTGCCCCCGATGTTTTGTGCTGTGGAGACGCGGTCGGCTTGAATGACCAACTCACCGAGCACGCCGGCACGTTCGTACTGGCCGGCCAGGACATACAGCAGGCTGGCCCAGAGTTGAGGAAATCCACTGAGCCAGTCTAAGATCGGGCGGTCCAGAATCTGGGTGTAGAGTAAGCCAGCGGCGGCACCGTGCAGGTGGTAGTCACGACCCTTGATGTAACGAAAACGGTAGGGCTGATCCAGGGAGCCCTGCCAAGGATGCCAAACACGGCCATCCTGGCGTTCGACCAGCACGTCCACGGCGATCTTGCCGATGTCATGCAGCAGGGCGCCATAAGCGATTCCAGCCGACCAGGCATCGGTCTGGGCGGCTTGTTCTTCAGGCGCGGCGCCGGTGGGCAGTAGATACGACTGACGTAGTTTCAAACTGCAAGCGACCAGCTCCAGGCCATGGTCGAGCATGCCACCGAGATACGCATGGTGGTGCGTCTCGCTGGCCGGGAGTTGCTGGACCTGTTCGGCGTAGCGATGGATCGGATTTAAGTAGAGCTGGGTGAATTGGACGTGGGAGAGGGCGGTGTATTGCCAGATGCGATCGAGCAACTGACGGCGGTGCTCCACTGCTAAGAGGGTATGGGCTGACTCGATGGACAGGTAACCTTCGGCGACGTTGACGGTCGGTGGCGGAGGGGGCTTCTGCCTTTTGTGGCGAAACAGACTGAGCATCGTGACCTCCGGGAAGTGGCTGGGTCATTGGCTTTTTAGCCTTTTCGGATAGCGCTCTTACCCTTGAGTGCCCATTCCCTTTCAACCCTTACCCGTCCTTTTGGCTCGTGTCCCTTTGTGCGGCAATCGGAATATGGATACTCCTAGGCATCATTTTTTTGGGGGCTAGTACGGAAAAGAAAAGAGTCGGTACACTGCGGTGCGAATTTTCTCGGGGTTTGCCATGAATCTGACTGACGCCACGCTGGTGCTGCTGCTTGCGGCACGTATCCATGGGACAGACGAAGCCGTCAGAGCCTCGGCGAAGAGCGTGGTCAAGAAGTTGCCGCGCAGTAAGCGCGATCTGATCTACAAGGTGATCGACAGCCGGAGTCCCCTCGAACTAGTGGATTTTCTGGCGCAGATCCTGGATACGGAATGACAAGCTGCTGGTGTGCGCGCCTCTCTTGTTCTTTGCGTCAGGGTCCCGCGGCATGGAGCCTTTCTTCTGAGCATAAAAAGGGCTCAACTCGCGTTGGGCCCTGTGAAGCGTTTGCAGTGGTGAGATAACGATCAAGCTCCATCGTTCATGCAAGGCGAGTCATCCAAGACCGCCTGCTTCAGTTGCTGCTCCAGGTTGAGTACATACTCCGAGGCGCTGCGGGCGTGGCCACTTGCGCGGAAGATCGCACGTTTGTCAGCCTTGAGCAGGCCGAGCCAGGAGTCAATGTAGCCCTCGTGCCGAAGCTCTCCCTGTATGCCGGTATAGGCACATAAAAACGCAGCGCCCATTTCGGCGATCAACTCTTCAAACGCGTAGCCTGGTGAGCCGTAGGGATAGGCTGACGTCACGCCTTCGCGCTGTAACCGAGCGTGATGCCCGGTCCAGTGCGTCAGCTCATGCAGTGCGGTGGCGTAGTACCCACCTTCATCGTGAAATTGTGCTTTTGTCGGCAGTTGGATGAGATCCCTGATCGGGTGGTAAAAGGCTTCGTCGGCAGATCGATGAACGATCTGTGCACCCGAACTTAACAGCAGATTTTCCGCAGCGCCGTTGGGGAGGAAGGGATCGCTCGGCTCCGTCTCGAGCACGGTTTCGTTGAGCGTTTCGAGCCCTTCCGTTTGCTCGATGTTGAACAGAAGATGCGTCCTGAGAATGCCAAAGTGAGCGACCTTGGGCTGACCGTTCTCATCAAGTACGGGTTGGCCTGATTCGGTCTGTTCCTCGTGTTCCATCGGTTTGTAGAGCACTGCCAGGGTGCTGTGCTCACCCTTCCGGATGTGCCCGCCGGCTTTTTTGGCTTGGTTGAAGGTTAGCCAACGATCTTGAGTGAACCCCTGCAATCGGGCCTCGGCCCAGAGCAACGGTAAATTGATGCCCGAATAGGGGCGCTGCGTGATGGCGTTGATGGGATAGGGCTGGTGATGAGCGACGTCAGTTGAGCCATTTGAGGACCAGGGTTTGATCCAGGGCGCTACGCCTTGGTCTAACGCGGCAACAATTTTGTCAGTCACGTCTTGGTAGATATTACGCATGGCATTTTCCTCGAGAGAAAGCGGAGGAACGCCTTGCCCGTCGGGGAGGGTTCCCCGGTGGGTGTTGATTGGA
>NZ_SPKP01000045.1:9696-10297 GCF_023127835.1 Pseudomonas sp. B329
GTGCAGGACTGCGTATAGCCTGAGTTGGATCGGTGGCCGGGTATGGTCGTTTGCGTTTAGCGTTGCTGCTCTTCCGCAAGCGCTATCAGCAAGGCGTTAGGTTGGTCTGATGCCTGAAGCAGGCTGAGGCTCAGTCGCAGTAATGGCTCATGATCTGCATCACTCGCTGAGCCGAACTTGGCTACCTCGAACACCACGTAGGGTGTGTTTGGATCGGCCAGGTGAGCTTTGAAGGCTGCGCGTACGACGTTGCTCAGCCTATCGAGCTGCAGCTTTTCAGGATGACTTGAACCATCGAGCAATACTGCGTGTTGCCACGCGTCTGGAGTGAACACAACGGGCAAGCGCAGGGTGTTCAGTGCTTCGCTTGTGAGTGAGTCGGACATGGTGTGCCTCCGTTGGTAGCGCGAAGAAACCTGTCCCATAGGGGAAAGAGTTCCCCGTGGTGGGTTGAAGAAAAACAAAAGGGTTTGGGACGAGCCGAGCTCGAAAGACGCTCGGGAGAGCAGTAGACGTTCATCACCGTGTAGCGTGACCGTGCGAGCCACTGAACGCTAATCGCACTTGGGGGGAGCCATCACCGGAGTGACGTAGCTTTGAA
>NZ_SPKP01000045.1:10342-112408 GCF_023127835.1 Pseudomonas sp. B329
TTATATGGATGGGTCAACGGCCATAGAGGCACAGGTGCACGAGCTGCGTCTTCTGTCTTCCAGTGAAGAGTTTTCGCCCGAGCAAGCTGATAAACGGTTAAGCATGGGCGATTTTCAGTAGTAGTCTGTAATCTCGATTTCCACAGGAACACGCTCAGAAGAGGGCGCAACCATGCCGGCTCAGCAGCCACTTCAAATCTCCCGCGCACACCGCTGGGCATATGCATGCGGTATGTTCGCCAAACGTGGTTATCGCAGGTTGAAAGGGTTTGAGTCTCGTGTGGCCAAGCGTGCAGTGACGGCAGGTTTGCCTGCGGGTAATTTACTCGTTCGCGGGATCTTTCTGCTTGCCCAGGTGGCCCTGTTCGGAGCACTTCTTTTTGTTAGCTTTTGGTTGTTTCTGCTGGTGTGCACATTCGTCGCATTAGCAGCTATCCCAGTTCAAGATTCAGACACTCCAGATATTGATGATATCGATGATCCGATTCACAGAGCGTCTTGGCCTGAGCGGTACGATAAATGGGGTTCACTGAAGTAGCCTCCCTGGTTATTTTGAGCCCGATTTACCTGAAACCATTCTTGCTCCGCTCATCAACTGAGAGGTCCCGTTAGAACTCGCTGTCTGCGCAGCCTGGGTTCCCCGGCTGAGCATTCCTTCTACACCCGAACCTACGCTATACCCAGCCCAGCTCATTGCGGCTAGAAAGACCATCGGCAGTACGATGAACATCGCCCCCATCACATACTCTATCACCTGCGCCGTGACGGTTCCGTCCATAAAGCCGGATGTGGGCAGCGACAGCAGCACCTGATTGGACGCCGACACTTGGTTGTACAAGGTATCGAGCATGCTGGAGTCGACCCAGCGGCCTAACTCCCACCAGAAGGTCAGCATGTGCAGCGTGAACAGCGCGAACGTGACCGTCATGACGGTTTTTAGCTGGTAGGCACTGACGAGTAGGATCAGTGGCAGGCTGATGATGACGCCCATGATCAGGAAAGCCTGCACCATCGGCAGGGCAGCGCGTAGTGCATTCATTGCCGGGAAGTTGCTGAACGAGCCAAGGGCCAGCCCAGTGTTGGTGGCCAGGTTATTGAGCCCCTGATTGATCGACCCACCGCGAGCACTGGAGCCATAGTCCTGGTACACCTGTCCGGGCGACATGGACATCGATTGTTGGCGTGGGCTGACCAGTTCGCGCAGGGTGGCATCCTCGATCTCGTTGCTTGAGCGGCCAGTCAACCAGCCTTTCAGCTGGGTCAGCAGCGAAGGATCGACTTGCTCGATCAAGCGCGCTCGCAACCCGATACCGCTATCACTCCACCACTGTTTGCAAGTGGGGTAGCCTGCGCCATTCTCCAGCCGTGGCAATGAAACATCGCGGGTTTCATCATAGGGCCAGCTGACACGCGGTGTCCGTGAGCGATCGGTGTCGTAGTAGCCCGGAGTGTCGAGAAAATAGCTTGAGCCGACCCAGGACGCATCATGACTTTGTGCCTTGTCCAACTGCGGGCGATTGGTGAACAGCCGAGAGCGGGAATAGCCGTAGCAGTCGCGAGTAAAATCGGCGACTTCCTGTAGCAACACTTGGTTATCAATGCGAGAACTGTCGATCTCCATGCGCATCTGTCGGATGTCCGGTGCGCAGGGAATGGAGGCGGTGGCCGCTGCGGTCACTCCTTTACTCAAGGCGTGCACCAGAAACCACCAGATTGGCACATTGGCAGAGCGTTCTCCGATGGTGTTGAAAGTGGTACCCCAGGCGGTTTCCGCTGGCTTGGCCACGCTGACACCGCAGCGTTGGCTCGCTGCATCGTCGAACGCCATTGAAGCGAGGTTTAGCGGAAAGACCGGCGCGCAGCCGAACAATAAGACAATGTAGGCCAGCCAAAGCCGGTTCTCGATTCGAGGTACCGAGAGCAATCCTTTGTTTCCTTCATCCGCGCCTTGCTGACGGGCCGACAACCATTCTTGCAAGATGATTGCACCAAAGGGGGCGGCGAACAGGCCAGTATCGGACAGGACGTTCCAGATACCGTTGTTGATGATCCATGCCAGCAGGGAGAGGTAAAACTCCAGGTAGCTGTTGGTGCTCATGAGCATGGTGGTGACCTCACAATCGAGTGAGCTCGACGCAGGTAAAGAGCAAGAGCCCGAATGTCCCGGCGCGTTTCACGCGCAGTCGGTCCTGTGGTCGATGTCGGTAGCGCCTCAGCAGGTCGCACCAGAGTGCAAAGAGGACGCCGTAGAGCAGGGCGCGCCACAACCGCAGATAAGGCCGTATCGATTCCAAGGCTTGCTGCCAGACCTCGAAACTGCCCAGCGCAGTGCGGCCGATCCAGGCGATCAGTGCGGCGGTCAGGATCATCACTGCTGCAACCCAGAGACTTGAAAGCAAAGTGAATAGCAGTGAGCGTTTCATGGCTCACTTGCGCCTGGCGTCAGCGTCGTTGAGTCGGCCAGGTTCAGGGTCGCCTTGCTCGACGGTACGCGACGCATCAGCACCTCCGGCATGTCGATCGAGTGCAAGGCTGGCGGTATTGGTAGCCAACATTTGTCGGACCTGCAGCTCAGTCTGCAGTAGGCGTATTTCACGCTCCAGCGTGTCGAGGTTTTTCGTCAAGGCCGTTTGGGCCGGTTCGGCGGAAGCGATGTTAGGTTCGTGGCTGCCTGCCAGCAGCGTGCGTAATAGCAAGAGCGCTTTGTCGAGTACGCTGGACAGGGCCGTCTCACTGGCCAGGCGCCGCGCCAGGAGTTCCTGATCAGGATCGTCGCGCAGGGCTTCGATCACACCACGGGTCACCGGCAGCATCGGGCTGGAGGCTTTGCCCAGATTGTCAGGGTTCGGCGGCAGAGATCCGGACAGCAATCCTTGCAGGGTCTTGAGATGGTCACCGTAGGCCTCCTGGATCAGCGGCGTCAGTCCGTTGCCAGCGGTAGCCCGCAGAGTCTCGCAGGTGTCGCAGGTTGCGACTTCGGTCTCGCCCAACACTCGAACAGCCCATTCGGATTCCTCTTGGGGTGAGGTCCATGCCTGGCAAATAGCGCCGCCCAGGCAATCACTGCTACTGATCGAGGCGCTGTCATCCACGGACCGGTTATGCAGCAGGTTGTAGCCCGCGCGCACCACATCGGAGGTTGCCCGGATGGGTGTTTGTCCGCTACCTCCAGCCTTCTGCCCGCCGACCCATGACACCCCATTGTTGCCGTTACGGGCCTCGGTGTTTTTCACCGCGGCCACCGCATCACCGCCGGTTTGTTCGAGGTTGCCCTGCATTTCCTGGTTCTTGGCCAATGCGCCCCAGCCGGCTTGACCGACCTTGTCCGCCATCTTCTCAGCCATGGCCTGGCAGGTCAGCTTAGAACGGTCGAAGTCGATACGCCCCTGCATCACTCCGTTGCTCAACAACTCATAGAGACCCGGGTTGGCACGCTGGATGATCAACGCCGGCAGCGACATCACTGCTTGGGTCGCGTTCTGCACAATGCTGCCCATGATCTGCTGGAACCCTTCGGTGACGCCGTTCAACTGGTTTTGCAGGGTGTTGGTGAGGCTCATGTTTCCGCACATCATGTTCGCTTGCCAGGATCCGCCGACACCGAGCCCGTTGGGGCGATAGAGCGAGCTCGGCGAGCCCGCTGCCGAGCCGCCACCGATGGTGTACATCACCCGGTCGTCGAGCACTTCGCCTTGAATGCCTAGACGGTAATCGTCCTCGGCGGCGTGGGCGTGCGTGGCCACGGCGAGCAGTCCGCAGAGCAACAAACTCATCGGGCCCAACCATGGTCCTGCAAGAAGCCGCCTCATGAAGCACCACCTTCGAAGTCGATGCTGAACAGGAAGGTCTGTCCCTCACGCTTGCAGCAGCTATAAGGACGCCACAGCGACCAGGCGTAGCCTCCATCCGCGCTCTGCACCGGATCGCTGGGGAAGATGGCACATGTGGGTTGAACCACGGGAGAGAGCAATTGCCATTTGTGGGTCGAAGCGTCGTTTTCAACGATTGGGCCAGGCGGCCAATAACCATCGCGTGGTACGGATGTGAGCGGGACATACACGTGCGGTTGCCAGTTGCGGGTAATGACGTCACCCGCTCGCTGCGCCATCACCGCAGCGGCTTTGAAGTCGTCGGGTTGCACCAAAAATCCTTGCCGGGGATAGACGTTGCCCCACATGTTGCTCGCGAGCTGACGACCGATTTCACGGATCCCGGGCACAAGCGACTCGGGGTAAAGGCTTTCTGGGATGCCATGACGCCAGGCCAGTGAGTCCAAAGTGCTCAGGTAATAGGGCATGAACGCAGTGGCGCCGCTGGCGCAGGCGTAGCCGGATTGCGAGGCCAGTTGCGTGGCGGCCCAGCCACCTGGATGACCGATGGCATCAACGTTTTTGAAACGAGGCAGATTATCGCGCTGGGTGTTCGGCGTGATCAGGTTACCGCCTCCTTCCGCACCACTGATAGGAAAGGATAGGGTGGCCGTCTCGGTCCAAGGATTGGCACCGGTGGTGGCATAGCTCGAGACCACCAGCTCAGGAATGAAGTGACGAACCTTGGTTGAGGTTTTAACCGTGCAGCCGAAGGGGGTGCAGAGCAACCAAAAGCAGATGCCGACGACTCTGTACTCGAGGCAGTCTGGAGAAAGTACGGAGGCGGTAATGTTGCCGGTATCCAGCGCTACGCTTGACCCGGATGCCAGCAGAATGCTCAGCACCAAAGGATGCAACTTCTGGGGCGAAATGTGCGGGCAGGCAGCAGACATGATCTAGGCTCTGAGTGTATGGCCTAGACAGGTTCAATAATCGAGAGAGGGGTGTCAGTGAGAAAACCGAACGTAGGATCGTCGGTTTACAACGATTTTCTAGATCAGCAGAGGATCATTCAGCGTTCAGCGTTCAGCGTACGAGCAAGCGCGTCAGACTCGATGAGCAACTGATCCGTCTTGATCTCGAAAATGTTGGCGAGTTTGCAGAGGACCAGTAACGACGGGTTGCCTACCCCTCGTTCGATTTGACTCACGTAGGTACGATCCACCTCGGCCATGAGCGCCAGTTGCTCTTGGGTAAGGTTCTTCACACGTCGCATCGAGCGGATATTTTCCGCCAGTTGCAGACGGAGCTGTTCGTAGTCTTGAGTCATGCGCGCAAACTGCGCCTTGAGGGACTCTCAATCCACGGGATATAGTCTACATGGCTCTAATTCGGGCGCTTTTTTGATGCTTAAGCGAAGTGCCAGTTTTGTTTCTATGCTGCTTGGGACAGACCCAGCATTAATAATTAAATCGAAAGCTAAGGTGTCTATGGACGAAAATTACGTTTCAATTCCGGCTGCGGACGGCTGCCCGAGTCTTTTGACGCCGTGGGGCAGTGAATACGCGCCCATGATCGATCGTGGCGTGCAATGCGCCCAGGCCTGGCTCAATACACCTGGTGACGTACCGCTGTGGTGGGAATTGGCGCAGGCACGTAAGGCTTTTCCGGCAGGAGACTCTCAGGATGCTTTTGAAGCAGGGTTTTTATTGAGAATTCAACAACGGCTTCAAGGCGTTTCCCCTTAGTCGTGCGGCTCCAACCCTGACGATATGGCTTGTAGACGAAACTTTACTGGAAGGTATGGTTCCAGACACCATTCCTCTAGAATGGAGGTCTGACGGAAGTAGCGTTGTGCTGTTACAAACAGACTACGTAGCTAGGATTCTGGTAAGTGCAGATATCTGCACGCTCTGAGAACGTGGAGCTCGATATGAAAGCCGAACAAGTGTTGAGTGATGATCTGGTGAGCCGACTGGAGGGTAAAATTCCAGCCATGGCTGAAGGTGCGATCAATACGGCCTATATCAACGCGCTGGCGGCCGGACGCAGCGTGATGGAAGTCATGGACGGCATGCTCGTTGAGACGACTGCTGATGGTAAGCACAAGGTTATTCGAGTGGCCAAGCCCAAGCATAAAGTGACCGTGGGCGGCATTATCAAGGTGCGTCGCTGCTCATGACAGTTCCTCGGCTGAGGATGTTTGCCGGTCCTAACGGTTCCGGCAAAAGCACGATGAAGAGTGCCGTCCCTTCCCACCTGATCGGCATCTATATCAACCCGGATGAAATCGAAAAGGCTGCCAAAGAGGGCGGGCGTCTGGAATTCAGCGATTTTCAGCTGGAAACCGAAGGTGATGAGGTTCTCGGTTTTATCAAGGCGCATCGCCTGATCCGGTCGGCCCAGCTTGGTGAAGAGGCGGCCAAAATAGACTTCAGCAGCAACGGCCTGAATTTTCAGGCCGTGGCAATGAATTCCTATTTTGCTTCCGTGCTCTCTGATTTCATCCGGCACAAGCTCCTCGAAGCCCAATTGTCGTTCACCTTCGAAACGGTGATGTCTAGCGAGGACAAAATCGCTTTTATGCTCAAGGCAAGAGCGTCGGGATATCGCACCTACCTATATTTTGTCGCAACTGAAGACCCGGATATCAATATCAATAGGGTCAAGAACCGTGTTGCAGCTGGTGGGCATCCAGTGCCGACCGAAAAAATTGTCCAGCGCTACGGTCGCTGTCTGTACCTGTTACCAGCGGCCATTGCAGCCTCTAACCGGGCCTACATCTTTGATAACTCGGGCGCGGACCTGGTGCTGCTTGCTGAAGTAACGGACGGGATTGACCTTGAATTCAGGGCTGATGAGATCCCTGACTGGTTCATGCAAGCCTACGTGGAGAAGGTGTTCAAGGATTTGCTGCCGGGTTGATCGAAACCTAGGATCAGCTCCGTTTCACTTAATTCCTCGCGTCCTATCGATCCGTTCAGCTACCCGGTAAGCCGCCTCCAATTCCGAGCAGCCGGTGCTCTGCATCAGTGTCCAGCGTTCGGCTTTTTCCTCGGGCTCCGTCATGGCCAGGGCGAGATAAAGACTGGGCGGCACGGCCCGAAACAGCGTTTCGAGCTTCTTCGACAGAACAACCCCTTCGGTGAATTTACCCGGTTCCTTGCTGGCGGAGAGCAACAAGGCTTTTTGCGCCGGTGAAAGCTTCTTGAACCGCGCGATGTCTTCAATCTCCGCTGGCGGCATGTTCAAACAGATCCACCATTCGATCATGTTGAGCATCGTCTGTGCAGCCGTGGGAAAGTCGGCAAGATTTTGTGTGGCCAGCCAGAACCAGGCGCCGAGCTTGCGCCACATCTTCGTGCCCTTGACCACGAACGGTGCCAGCAACGGGTTCTTGGTGATGATATGGCCTTCGTCGGTGACCATGATGATCGGTCGGCCCAGGTACTGATCGCGCTCGGCGAGATTGTTCACGGTGTTCATCAGGCTGATGTAGCTAATGGACATCTGGGCTTCGTAACCTTCACGAGCATAGGTGGCCAGGTCGACGATGGTCACATCGCTCTCGGGCCAAGGCGTGCCCTCGCGATTGAACAGTTCACCCTCGAAACCCTGACAGAACAGGTCGATGGACTCGCCCATTTCCTGGGCACGCTCGCGACGTTTTTCTGGTAAGTGCGGGTCGGCGGCGACTCGCAGCAACGCGTCGCGCACGTCGCGGGTCAGCACCTGGCGGTTCGCTGCGACACAGGTCTGCGCCGCATCTAGAATGCACTCGCGAATCAGGCTGCGATCAGCTCGACTCAGGCGCGCTTCTTCCTTGGCCTCGCCGCCGGTAATCATCAGGCGAGCGGTGATTTCCAATTCGCCGAGCACATCGCGCTGGTCTTCGCGACTGGCTACCGCCTCATCGTCCAGCTCATCGATCGAAAGACTAGCCACCTCATCCGGCTGCTCGACCAGGCGCCAGGCATCGGCGAATGGGGCGAGACTGACCGAGGCGTCAGGTTTCAATTGGACTTTATTGACCGACAGGCCCTGCGTTGCGAAGTAGTCGCCCTGCAAGCCGAATGAGTTACCGGCCTCAACAATAAACAGGCGAGGGCGGTACACCGCCATGACCTGCATCAGCAGGGTGACCAGGGTGGCCGACTTACCGGCGCCGGTCGGCCCGAACAAAAGCAGATGGCCGTTCATGGCCCGGTCTAGGCGTGACAACGGATCAAAGGTCAACGGTGAGCCACCACGATTGAATAGAGTGATGCCGGGGTTGCCGGTGCCGGTGCTGCGTCCCCACACCGGAACCAGGTTCGCCAGGTGCTGGGCGAACATCAGCCGCGTGTACCAGTTGCGCGTGTCGCGGGCCGGGTTGTAAACCATCGGCAACCAACGCAGGTAGCTGTTGCAGGCGGCGACCTCATCGCCTTCACGTACCGGTTGCAGCCCCGCGACCAATAGCGCATTGGCAAGGCTGACCGAGCGCTGGTGCAATTGCTGTTCATCGTGACCGCGCACATAGAACGCCAGGGTGCCGCGGTACAGCTTGTGCTGGCGACCGATGATCGCGCGAGCCTCTCCGACATCCTGACGGGTCTGGGTCGAGGCCAGGTTTTCACCGATGGCTTTGCGCGCCAATCGGTTTAACTGGTCTTCGAGCACATCCTGCGGCTTGACCACCAAGGTCAGACTCATCACCGTGCCTTCGGGTAACTGGTCGAATAGGGCATTGGTTGCATCACCCTTACGGGTTTCTCCGGTGAGTTGACCAATCGACGGTGCCCGTCGCAGTTTGTCCACCACCATGACCCGATGGGGTTGCCCATCGAAGTACCAGAGTCCCCGTTGCACATCCGAACACGGTTCGTTGAAGAACAACCGTTCGGCGAAGTCGTGATCGAAGGGTAATTCCAGCGACTCGCCATCAGCAGGCTCCGGATAGGCAACACGTTGGTAAAAGCCCTCGGGCGTTTCATCCGTGAGCCTGGGCGCCGGATTGAACCAGGGCAATAACCAGGCATACAAACCGCGGCCATCAACGCGTGCCGATTGCACGCCGCACGCCTGCAACGAAGCCGCAATACGTTCGCAAGCCTGCTGCAGGGATTGCACAGGGCTGAGTCCCGTCTCGTCGGCGCCAGACTCAAGCCAGCGATAGACCACCAGGCGCACCCGGCGGTTATTGCCACGCCAGCGTAGGCGTGCCACCACCTTATCCTCGAACAGCCCGGCGGGCTTGGCGATGACCTGCAGATGACGGCGGGTGAGTTCCAAGTATGCCTCGGTGAAGATCGTGCCTCGGGCGCTGTCCTGAATATAATCGGTGAGACGCGTCAGGTAGGGGGTGAAGTCGTTGTCGTCCTGGCAGAAAAACTGCGCCACCCACGGCGCTTGATCCAGTTCGTCAAAGCTATCCTGCAGGGCGCCTTCGAGGGCATTGCGGGCGGCTATCAGCCAATCGGGTTCGCGCCCTTCAGTGCCGATGGGTAGCAACTCGAACACCGCGCCCACCGAACGATTGTCATCCAGCAGAAAACACTGCTCGTTGACGAGGTATTCGACCCAAGGCAGGTGATCGGTGAAGCTGGGGTTGTGTGCATAGAGTGCGGCGTCATCGGCCAACGTGGCGCGAGGACGTAATGGGTTGCGCCAGGCTTTCCACGCGCCAGTGCGGTGACCCGAATCGCCGCTACGCATTACAAGTCTTCCTGACGTTCACCCGGCAATGCGTATTGCACCCGTTGGTAGAGCGGGAAGACGGTCGAGTAACCTGGGATCGGTGCCTGCTCGGTACCACTCAGGTGCGGATACACGTACAGCACCAGATCGGGATTGGGCAGGCGAGGGAACAGGTTGCGGATCTCGTTCGCCGCAGTGCGCGTGTACGGTTCCTGGAGAGAATCGGAGAAATCCACCTGAGCCAACGGACGACGTAACTGCTGCCGAGCATCCAACAGTTGCTGCTGAGTGCCTTGCGACCCGGCACCGTTCCAGATGTCCAGCATGGTTTGCTCGCCATGGGGCAGCAGAGTCTCCTTGTCAGTGGAACACCCTGTCAGGACCAAGGAAAACACGCTAATCCAGGTCATGCAGAGAAACGTGGACTTTTTCATGGCGAACACTCCGGCCCTTAGGCTCGTAGTCGATGGTGATCTCCTGGTCGAGGTGTAGCGCGACTTGGGCGGACGGTGGCACGTACACGGCAGCAAAGGTCTCGCCATAGAGTTTGTTGATCCACTCACGGATGTCGCTGACCCCACCACTTAGAATTGAATTCAGCGCGCTATTGCCGCTGCTGCTGGTGACCCCGAGCGTACTGCCGCCCGAACTGATCACGCTGCTGTTGTTCTGCTCATCCCCGAGCAAGGCGGCGACACCGGCGCCGGCGGCAGTGATCAAACTCTGGCTGCCGAGGTACTGTTGAGCGTTTGAGCGGCGCTCGCCAGCAATGCAAGGAATGCCATACGGATCGGACAGATAACCGAGCCCGCCACGGATCTTGTCGGTGTTCGAGCTCTGGGCGGTGGAGGCATTGCGGCTGGCGACTGCCTTCGGCTGAGGGACCGTGCGAATACTGCCGTCGGTAAACACAAAGGTAATTGACTCGACCTGTCCGCGTACGCACGACAGGGTCCAGTCGCCGGAGGCTGTACCACTCATCACGGCCCCTGCGACGTCCGGCAGGTCGATGCCGTTGGCTGTCAGGTTCTCCGGACCGACCAGCACCTTAAAGGGGTAGGGATCATTCACTGTACCGTCCACCGGGACTCGGCCGATCAGTGCAGTCATGGCGACCGAGCCCATCAATGTCGCGTTTTCGGGAATGGTGTAGACCGGTTTCGCGCCTTCGGCACGATCGACGGGTCGCGGCAGGTCGCGCTTATTGTTGGTGACTGCACCTAGCGGCTTCTGGCTGCGATCAATAACGTTGTCTTTCAAATCTTCCAATGAGTCGAAGGCGGTAGGCAGACTTAGTGCGGAGGAGGTCTTGGTCTTGGTTTTGTCTCGGGTGCCGGTGGACGGTGCATCCGAGGGCTCAATCCACTGCAGCGCATCATCGGCAGAATGCTGCCCTTCGAACTGAACACCGTCGCCTGGCTCAAGCCCCAATCCGATCGGCATCTCTTTGCTTTTGCCGGTTAGCCCCGACAACTGTTCTTGCAATTGCGTCAGCAGCCCACGGGCTTGGCGACTGTCTTGTTCCGCTTTAAGTCGAGCCTCGTTGGCTTGTCGGCGGCCTTCGTCGACCTGCTGGGTCACGCTGCCAAGCGCGGTCTGGATGCGCGAATCAACGCTGTTTTCCCGCTCGCGCAGGCGGTTGTTCTCCGTCTGCAGCGAATCGTTATGTTTCTTCAAGCCGAGCATGTCGCTGCGCATGGCCTTCACCTGGCCGACGAGGGTGGCAATCGTATCGCGTGGGGTATCGCCAGCAATGCCGAGCGACTTGGCTTGCTCGGCGGATAACTGAAGATTGCCTTGATCAATCGGCTTCTCAGGAGAAGAACTGCTGCCATCTGCGACCCAGGTTTTCAGGATGATAACCACCACGGCCAGCAGCGCTGCCGGTACCAACCATTTGAGCAAGGCATTAGCTTTCATCGTCAGCACCTCGCGCAACGGGCGGCAACAGCACGGCTTGCTCAAGGCCGGCACCGCGGGTGACAAGGTAGACGATCGTGGTGTCTTCAGCGCTGCCAACAGGTCCAAGGAAAACATGCTGGAATGTCACGGCGAACAGCTTGGCCTGAAGCCGACGCGGGTCGAGTTGCACAGTCTCTGAACTACGATTGCGCAATTTCACCGCCGTTACCCAGTAGTCACCGAGTCGCCAGGCGGCGATGGGTGTGCTGGACACGTTTTCTGTCGGCAGCAGGGGCGGCAGTTCAGCGCCCAACTTGAACGGGACGCGCCGTATGCCGGGCAGAGGCTCAACGGTGCGTAGAGGTGCGTACAGGCTTTGCGCGGCGTAGCGCGTCAAAGCGACCGGGATCGGCGTACGTTCTGGAACAGGGGCGGTGCTGGATTCAGTCTCAGTAGCCTGCACCGGAGCATTCTTGATAATACGCACGGGTTCCAGCGGTTGGTCGCCAGGCGTGGCTGCAATGTCCAATAGGATGATCTCGCCCGTCGCGACCGATTGCAGTTGTAATCGGGTAGGTGCAATGGCTTCTGACGCGCGCAGGTACAGCGTGCCGCCGGTAGATTGCACGCGCAGCTTGCCGGTCAGAGTTGAGGGCACACCGACTCGAACATCCTCGTCGACAAAGACCACCCGCTCTTGATTGATCACCAGTGGGACCGCGAGGGGGAGTCGTTCCCAGTGCATCAGTTCGACAGCCTGTGCCGCAGCTCCCCCTAGCAACAGTGCGACGGTGAGTCCCAGGGTAGGCATCCGCTTCATGGCTCACCTCCAGGCAGGGAGATTTTTTGTGGAGTGCCCTGATAACAATCCAGCGCCAGTCCCCACTTGTTGCGCTCGGGATCCAGGTCGAAACGCACCACGCGTAATGGATATCGCACCACCACCCGTTTTACCGGTTCGGCGGCGTAATACTCATCGGCGTTGAGGTCGAGCTTGACCAGCCAGCTATCGCGATCGAGTTGCTTGACTCTGAGTTCGGGATCTTCGCTGTAGCCTCGGCCCAGTATTTCGTAGACGCCACGTACCCTTTGGCGCAGCTCGCCGGCGGCCTTGCGGTACTCGTAGTCGCCCTCGAGGAAGGCCTTGCAGCCGGGTGTCAGGTAGGACTGCAAGCTGTAGATAGCGCGGCGGTAATCCTGTTCGCCATCCGAAGGCCAGCGGTTAAGTTGACCGAAGATGTATAGGGCGAAGGCATAGACATTTTCTGATGGGATGTCCCACCACTTGCGCGTGCTGCCCGAGCGCAGATCCGGGGGGACATGCACTGTCAGATCGGTCGGTGCCGAACGCCAGCCATACCAGAGTCCGACACAGAGCAGAGCAAGGATCATTACTGCCAGACGTAAACTGAAGATATGGGCCTGTTGGGCATCCACCTTGTTCCGAAATCGGCTCATGACTGCCACCGGGACAGGGCTGGGCGCGGTCGACGCGAACGGCGAACCGTCCAGGCGCCGGAGTGAAGGATTAAACTCCCGCGACCCAGGCGCGAACGACTGGCCAGTATCCATTCGAGCTTGCGGTACAACCAGGTCTCTGGCCGGGCCCGTTTGGCTCGACGCAGTAGCGTGCCACCGACAAATAACACCACCGCCATGCCCCCGATCATGCTGGTGGGCGCCACGGCAATGGACGCGGTGGCGATCGCCAGAGGAACGCCCAGCATCAGGCCAACGACGGCGCCAGTACCGAGTGCTACCCACATCTCATCATTGGTCAAGCCGCGCAATACGGCCGGATCACGATTGAGTCGCTCAGGCAGAAAGACCAAGGTGCCGTCGGCAAGGCGTTCGATAGTGTCGTTCATGTCAATCTCACAGAATCGCGGCAGCCTTGGTCAGGAACCAGATAATAATCACCACCAGCAGGGCACCGATGCCGACCACTGCCCCCAAATCCTTCCAGGTCTTACGCTGGTTTTGCACGTCGGCGTATACGGTCAACGAATGCCATGCCACACCAAGAAACGCGAGCAGGGCGATTAGCAGACCGAGCAGGATGCCGCCGTCGTAGGCGTAGTTTTTGATCGTCTCGATCAGCCCGGAACCTTCTCCACGTGACGGAGCCTCCATGGTCGGGAGTTCGGCAAAAGCCAGGCTTGGACCAAGTACTAGCAGCAGACCGATCAAGCGCTGGCTTGCACCATCACGGAGATTGTTTTTTAGGGGGGCAAGGCACTTGAGCATGGCGACGATCTCCTGGATTAGGACAGGGTGAAGAACATCAGTACGAGCAGGGCGAGCAAGACGCGCGCGGCGCTGCCGCCAAAGGCTCCAAAGCGCAAACTGCCGGCGGCCCAACCCCGGTAAGCCGTCCACATCACCCAGGCACACCACAGCAAAGCCAGGACGAGAACCAAGGACAGCCAGAGCGTCGAACTGCTTTGCGGTGAGAAGCCGGAGGCGTTTTGGAACGCAGCGGTTTGAGCGTCAGTCATGCTCATGGCAAAGGCTCCGCTGGCGGAGTGTCGAGGCGGTAATCGCCGACCAGTTCACTGGCATCACGGGGTTGAGCGCGAGAGGGGGATAGATAACTCTCTACACCCCGTCGAATTCGCTGGGTGTCTTGGATAAACTGGTGATAGTCGAACCGATAACGCTCTTGTGCATCGGGTGTAGTTGTTAAACTCGCGCGATTCGCAAGACGCTCAATAATTTCAAATTGATTTTTGATTTGGGCCATCGCAATTTGTTCATGGCTGGGGGCCGCGCTGACACAACTAGACGATACGAATAATATGGAAATCAGAGGGCGAGGAATGTGGATTGTAGGCATGGCGATTGGCTCTGGATTCATACATGCAGGATTGTAAAAATGACCAGCTAAAGCCGCAGGTAAACTGAGACGGAGGCAATCGCTTTTAATGGCGATTGACCTTGTCGAGTATTTTGGTTTGGTATGGCCTACATCCGCTTTGACGGGAAAGACGAACTGGTGGGGCTACCCTTTCAGTTTTAAACGTGAGCCTGGCTTTTTTGGGGAGTGGCTTGATGCAGTGGCTTTATGTATTTATAAAACCGTATTATTGGGTGTCTTTCATCGCCTCTTACGGTGTGGCGCAGAATCTTGAAGGGATAGGGTGGTTTGGTTATTTTAATAATATATATGAGCCGGGTATACCATACCCGTTGTTGAATCTCAGTCCCGTCGCTGGTGTGAAAGCAATCTCTTTGTTGTTTTTCATGTCTTTTGTTTTTATGAGTTTGATGTTTGTTAGGGGAGCATTCGTCCTGGGGCGTAGGCCTGGTCTGGCGAGCCTATTAGTCGTATTTTTACCTGGGGTTTTATCCTTAATCGGGTTTTCTCCGAGTTGGTGGTTGCTCATACCTGAAGAATTTCATTTGGGGGCAGGATACATAGGCGGTTTCTGGAGCAGTGGAATAAATTTTCTGATCGCCTTCGGTTTTGGGTGGTCGGCTGTATTGATGCTGGCTAATTGCTTTAAAAGTCCAAAGTTCAAACACGGGTATGACCATTTGTGGTGCATGTTAAGTCTCGTGGGGTGCATGTATTTGGTTGTTGACTCTCAAGCGAAGTCTGATCGGGAGCAAATGTTGGAAACGAATAAACTACTAGGGGATTACTTGCAGTTTTATAAAGGGCGTTATCAGAATTTGAAAGAGTACTGTCTGGTTGATGCCTCGTTTGCCAAGGACGAAAAGGCGCTCTGTAAAGCCGCCGCAAAGGTATTTTCAATACTCTCATTTAACATTGTAGGGAATGAGCCTGAGTTAAGACGATATGGGGACTCCTGGTTGCAATCGTTACCAGAATCCAGTGATATCGCTAGAATAAATACATATTTTTGCTCTCGTGCTGATTTAAATGGAGCGTGTCGTGAAACGCCTTCGCATTTAATGGTAAATAGTCAGGAGTTTGGGCGTAAGGATTACATTCCGCTACCTGATCACAGGGAGCGTGTAGGTAAGTTGTATGACAGGCTGGGGAGGCTGGTTGATAAAGTTAAATTGGCGCATGAACATGAAAATTTGAAATATTTTCTCTTTTGTATTATTTCTTTTCTTGCGGGAGGTAAGGCAGCAACTGCGTCGCTATCATTAATTGGGGAGGGTAACATGAAATCCCGCTCTTGGCTGTTAGGTGTAGCGAGATTGATGTATTTTAATTTGTGGTTTTTTTTAAGATTAAGGGGTAGATGAAAGGTGGTATTAGACCAGGTTTGCCGCCTCTTTAGCTAAAAGTGATGTGAGCTTTTCGCTTGAGTAGTAGTGGTGCTTATTGTTTTAAATGTATTTTTTAAATGTTGTTGCTGTAATAGCCATGACCGCGCCAAGCAATACGGCGCAAGGTATAAAAACGGCCATTGGATTGAGCGTGATGGGGAGGGATAGGTAAATGATCCAGGGCACGACCAGTAGCGGCATAACTGCCCGCTTAGCCCTGTGATAGACAAAGCTGCTTTCCCGCCCAGCCCCAAATTTGCGTAGGTCGCGGCGCATTAATCCATCGACAAAACCGGTGAGCGTGGCGAGCAGAAACAAGGGGGTAGCCAGGACCAGAATGAACAGGCGCACCACGAAGGTAAATGTTACATACACCGACGCCAGCACGAAATCCTCAATGCTCACGTAGAGCTGATTGGTCCAGCCCCAGAAGCTGTTACTCTGGCTCGACGCGCGCGCCTGCTGGGCAAAATCCACAAAACCAGTCTTGACCAACAACCACCGATTGAGGAAATCCAGCCACTGGAGAATCATTGGCCCAGGCTGTTGGATGAGAAGTGAAGATTTGAAGCTCTCGCTGAGCCAACCTAACTCACTGGTTAGCATGGCCTGACTATGCCGCCAGCCCTGATCACCCCAGAACAGCAGCAGACCAGCAAACTCAATCAGAATCGAGAGCAGCAACGAGGCAATCAGCAAACCGACGATGCGCAGGACTAGGCTGATCGCCGAGATGATCAATCCCGGATGCTGAATCGGTTGAGGCGGCGTGTTCTGGGTGGAAGTCGCCATTGTTCACTCCATTGCGCGTTGCAGAGTTGATGTCGTCACGATCCTTCTGGATTTTCTGATGAGTCAAAACCTGTAGCAGGGGTGGGCTACCCCACCTGATCCAGATCAAAGTTAATTGTTGGGCCGCCACCGCTCGCGCTCCACCATTGCCCCGCTTGCTCGTTGTAGGTGGCCCGCATCCGCTGGGTGAGCTCAAGCAGGTCCTTTGGCATGGCATCGTCGTTAGAGGGTTTTGGCAACGGCATGCGGACTTTCCAGAGCTGGCCGCCGGCCTGGAAGGAGAACATCTGCCCCTTGGGCAAACTGACGATATGCGCTGGCTCGATCAGCGGCACACTGGTGCTGCTGATGCGATCCTGCGAGGACGAAGTGAAGTCTGTGTTGGCCTCAGGATCGGAGGTGTCTGTAGCGCCCGAGACAAGGGTCTTGGTCAGTGCGTTGACCTTGGGTAACTGCTGGGTGAGTAGCTCTGCCGTCGCGGTCTCACGTACGCGCAACATCTGCAAGGTATTGAAGTTGCCAATCACCTGGCCGGCCTTGGCGCGGTTACCGATGCGCGCCTCGATATCGCTAAGGGTTTGAGTATAAGCCGTCACCTGGATACCCGCTCCACCGCCCTTGTTGATTAGCGGGATGAACTCATCACCCATCAACTCGTTAAACTCATCGGCGTGCAGGTTGATTGGCAGCTTGTCACTGCTCCTACCCGACTGAGGCAGGCCGTGGTCTATACCATGTTTGTAGATGTGGCCCGCGACCGAGACCAAGTCGGCGAACATGGAATTGCCCACAGCGGCGGCCACCTCGGCGTCGGTCAGCGCATCCAGACCGATGTAGACGATGCCGCGTTTACGGATGATCTGCATCCAGTCGAAGATTGGCCGCGGGTCATCTAAGTCGGTGTAGTTGGGGGCTAGCAGTTGGGCTGTCTTGCCGGTGGTGAGTTTTTCCAGCAACGGCAGTAGCGAGGCCACGATTTTGTCGAAGTAAGTACGGTCATATCGTACCGCCGAACGCAGTCCGTCCATTACTGGATCAAATACCCTTTTCACTGCCAGGTACTGCTCGATGGCCACCACACGCTTTTCGCGTCCCACCATGTGCCGGGGAATGTTCTTCTCGGTGAGCTTGCCTTCAAGCTGGACAATTACTTCCCAAGCCTTCGGATCGGTCTTGGCGAAAAACTGCTGGGCGTACTCGATGAACAATGCGTCGATGTTGACCACATGCCGTTGGATTTGCAGATAGTCCGGACGTCGGCCCAACTCGATCAGGGCGCGGGCGATGATGTTGACGAAACGCCAGGCGAACTCGCGAAACGCCGCCGAGTTACCTTCGCCACTGAGCTGCCCAGCGATGCGCGACGCCACTTCCGAGATGCGCCCGAAACGTCCCACGGCGTTGTAGCGGGCGGAGATCTCCGGCCAGCCTAGATGGAAAACATAGAATTCCTTTTCTCGACCGGCGCGTTTGGCTTCAACGTACATGCGTTTGAGCAAATCGGCATCGCCCTTCGGATCGAAGACAATGACGACCTCGTGTTCGATACGATGAATGTCCTGGGTGATGTACACCTCCGCGAGCCGGGTTTTGCCGACACGGGTAGTACCAAGCACCAGCGTGTGACCCACCCGTTCGCCCAGCGGCAGGCTGACCTCTGTTTCATCTGGCTCGATCCCATGCAGCAGTGGCGAGCCTCCTACCGGAGGCAAAGGGCGTAACGGATTAAAGGCGCTGTCCCAGGCCGTGACACGGGCCAGTGTCGAGAGCGGAAACGGTGCATGTTCTAGGCGACGTTCGAGTCCACGTGCCAGGCGGTAACGGGTCGGTTGGTCGACGTAGTGGGCGACCGCCGGATCCTGGGCCTCGACCAAGCGCTGGGTGTGCAGGCGGGTCCAGCGAAAGCCGCGGCCCATGAACAGACGTTTGCGGCTCACCGGAATCTGCCGGCTGGTCAGTTCGTAGCGAGGCAGCCGGCGAATATTGCGCCGATAGCGCAACACCTCCCAGGCTTGTCGGAGGCGGATCAAACCGAACAGGGCATAGGCCAGAGCCGCAATCAGACCGATCTCGGGTGATAGCGCCACGGCCCAGGGCGAATACACGCATAACACCACCGCGGCGACGCAGATCGCCACGGTATACAGCTCGACTGCGGGCCGGAGTTTGGACTCCATCGCATGCTCTGCCATGACCCAGACTCACTGTTCCAGTGAGGTGGCTGTGATTAACACAGGGTAGTGCTCAATTTTCAGGCGAGAGGCGATGTCGTTGCCGTTGACCGGCAGGATGGTGATGCCCGGAGCGGCTGCTCGAATTCGGGCCAGGGCTTCAGTATCGGTCACTTCGACGGCGAGTCCGGCTGCACCCATTTCATGCAGTTCAGTCGCACGCTGATGCAGCCAAGCCAACGATTGGGGATCCTCCCCGACAAGGAAAAATGGCTGCAAGCCCGGCATGTCCAGGGTGCGAATTGTGATCTGGCCTGGGCTCAAGTGAGAGCTGCGCACGGGCAGTATCCAGGTTTCATCGGCAAATGCAGATAGGTCTGCATGTATGGCCCGAGCAGGCTGGATCTTGTTGTTTATTGGCGGCCTGGAAGCTTCAAACTGGGGGCGGGTGAAACCGCCAGGCTGAACTTCTGCAAACGACAGTCCCGGCTGGGCGAGCGCAGCCAAGAGCACGGCAAAGTAATACGCACTGGGAATTCGCTTCATGGTGGTGTGCCCTGTTTAAAGGAAACCTGTAGTCGTTCGAGTTGTTGGGAAAAGCCGGAGCGGTAACGCGCGGCCGGCGTTCCTCCTGCCGGGCGGTGATATCGGCCAGCAGCTGACACCCAATCACCGGTGACGGCGTGATGCTCTTGTAGCAGCGCGGCAGTTACGGCCAGATTGCGGTAGGGTTCGAGGGCTTCGCAGGGACTGGAAAAATGCTGTCCGTGATAACCCAGGTTGATTTGCCCAAGCCCGGCATCGACCCGCTTGGCGTCATACCGAGCAAGCGCCTGAAGCAAGGCGTGACAGGCGGTCTGACGATTGGCGAAACGGTAAGGGCTACCGGCAATATTCAGGGTCCAGGGCCAGGGCAGCAGTCGGCCACGGAGGCGGGCGCCACTCTCCTGCAGGGCAATCGCGAACAACACCGTGGAAGGGACGTTGGCGTCATGCGCTGCCAGTTGATAAGCCGGAGGCGGAAGTTCGTCTGCCCGGACGGCGTGCACCGTCAGCAGGAGCGCAATAGCAATCAATCGAGACGTTGCCATTGTCCGTTCACCTGCTGAAATGTGACGGGTAACGGTCTCGGGGCTCCCAGGCTGAACCAGCGACCGCGATCATGGTTCAGGGTGATTTGCCGGTGTTGGACCTTGCTCGCATCAATGCCTGCTTGCCGCGCCCAGCCACGGACATGTTCATCCTCACCTTGGCTGCCCACCAGGTAGATATCGAACGCTGTATCACTGCTTTGCAGACGCTGCGCTTCAGCGGTGCACGCAGGGCAATGGTCTTCGACAAACAGAGCACGGCGCGGCTCTATCGGTGAGCTAGCAGCGGGCGGGGATGCCATACCCTGAATCGGCAACAGTCCAGGAAACAGCTTGGCCCAAGCTGCGGTGTAGGCGTTTTGGTAAGCCAACTCGCGCTCGGCACGTTTGGCTTCCAGCGCTACCTGCAGTTCGGCATAGCGCTGACGCTCTTGGTCGTTCTCTGCTTCGACGCCGAGTGCAGTCAGCGGATCGAGATTCGGGCTCCAGTAACCACGCGGGCCGGCTTGGATCTGTTCGAAGCGTGTCCACTCCTGCTCCGTCAGCCCCCAGCTTGCCGCCTGTTCAGAGTGCGAACGCTCCAGCGGAGCAGACTGCGTGTCCTGGGTCCGTGACGGTGTCGTGACGGGGTTGCCCAGCGCAGCGCCCGTGCTCAGCAATGAAACGAAACAGACGATGGGGCTCAGCGGAGCTCTGTTCATGATCGCTTCTCAAGGGAGGTGCACGGTCTGGTCTGGGTGAGCGGTCACCGCGAAGATAGCCGCGTTCGGCTCCAGCACCTTCAGTTGCCATGTGCCGAACTGCTCGCCGTTGTGCAGCAACTGGATATCATTGAGCGAGCGACTGTCAGGAGGTGCGACCGCCAGAAAGCGCTCGCCACCGCGGTACTCGACGCTCAACACTGAAAATGGCGGCAGGAGCGGGGCAGGCTTGGGCTGAGCGGTTTTTTCCGGCTTGGCCGAGGAAGGCGTCGGTGGTGGGAGTGGTGGCTGGCTCTTGAGGTCCAGGAGTTGCTGCTCGACGTGCTCAAGTCGTGCGCGTAGCGCGATCATGTCGGCTTCGGTAGCACGGGCTGCCAGACCATCGCGCAGTTCCTGTATCTCCTGCGCCCATTGATCCAACATCGGATCGAGGGTATTGGCCTGTTGCATACCGGAATCGACCATCTGCTTCAGGTCTTTCAGTGCGTACTGCAGCTTCTCCTGTGCATCCAAGAGGGTGCTTGAATCACGTCGCAGGGTATCCAGGGTCTGTAGGCGTTGGGCGTTCGCATTTTCCAGCTCGGTCACGCGTTGATACTGGTTATACAAACCACCACTCAGCCCGGAGACCGCCAGGCAAAGTGAGCCGACAATGAGGGTTTGAAACGTCGTGGCTTTCATGGGCGTGCCTCCGGCTGATGGGCCGCGCTGGGTGCGAGCCGCACGACGGCAGCATCATTTTTTATCCGTTCGAAGCAGACCGAACGGCTGACCTCATCGGTCGTGAGTTGCCAGGCGGGGCCAGCCAGTACTTGTAGCGCGTTGCGTAGTGAGATCGGGCCGAGCCGGTAATGGGCGGCGGGCAGAGGCCGGGTAAACATTATTTTTACTGGTTCGGCAGCAGGGCAGAGCGAATAACCTGAGCGTTGCAGCACGTAGTACATCGCTTCCTGTACCGAAGGATTCAGGTTGGACGGAATGCTCACGTCAACGATTTGAGCGAGAAGATTACGTTGTTCCGTGGTGGGCTCGGTGCTGACCAGCGTATAGCGGCCATAGCGGAGCTCTGTCGGATGACTCTCATCGGCTGTACTCCTCGAAAGCTGGGCTCGATTGGAACCACCGGCATTCTCTGGACTAGTCGGCAATGGGGTGGGGATCTGCGCCGTGCAGGCGCTCAATAAACCCAGCAGGCAGACAGGCGTGAAAAAACGCTCCATGGAAAAAACCTCATGTCAGTTTCAGTGCAGAACCTGACATGAGGTGAAGGAGCGATTCAGTGAGTAAGTTGATTCAAGACGGGTCGTGTTTAAGTTGAACGCGTTGCTATTTCGTCATAAATGGCGAGCCCATCCAAGACGGCAGCGTCGGGGTCGAAAATCAACAACCTCACATCCGCCAATGCCGCCAGATACAGTACGTTGAGCAAGGCTTCCGGTGTGCCTGCGTCGAGTTGTTCTTGTCTCAAGCTCGAATAACGATTGCCCTCAATGTTCAGCAAGTTCTCGTCCGTCCACGGCGTGCCGATCAGTTTGCAACCGATACCGCAGCAATCTGGCAGCGTAAAAAGCTCGAACAAGAGGCCGGTTTGCCGCAGAGCGAAGTTACTGGCCCACTCCTCCAGATAAAGCATCGATTCTTCGGGAAGGTGCGCGGTACTGATTTCCCAGGCTCGACTGTAGTGTCCCGTTTCGAAGCTCAAGCGATGGACCATGGCTTGTGCCTCTTCCAGGGAGTACAGATCACCGAGGTGATGCCGCTCGTTGAGCATTTCGCCCATCACGGCGTAGATTACTTGGCGTACTAGCCCAGTGGACTGGCAGCGTTCATCCAAATCATCCGAAATGGATTGGCCTTCGCTGATCAAGGCGAAATCGTCATTGAACACGCAGGCGAACAGTTGCAGCTCATTGTCGGGCAGATGGGCTTGTGAGTCGTGCACGGGTCGAAAGCAGGGAGGGCAGTCGTTTTCGTAGGTGATCAGTAGCAGCCGTTCGATATGAAGGTTGTCGTAACCGCGAGCAAATGGAGTTGTGGTCGTCAGCAGGGCTGGGGCTTGGTGTGTGTGGGGCATGAGGGTTCTCCAGAATGAAAATGAACAAGGCGCCCGAAGACGCCTGAGAGGGTTAAAGCCAGCCATGTTCGGCAAGGGAAAGTGGACGACCTTCACCCACGATGAAGTGATCCAGTACGCGCACTTCGATCAAGGCCAAGGCCTCTTTCAACCGTTCGGTCAAGACGCGATCCGCCTGGCTGGGTTCTGTACAACCTGAAGGGTGGTTGTGAACAAAAATGGCGGCCGCAGCGTTATGCGCTAGGGAACGCTTGACGACTTGGCGGGGGTAAACGCTGGCGCCATCAATGCTGCCGTGAAAGAGGACTTCGAACGCCAGCACTCGGTGCTTGGCATCGAGAAAAATCACACCGAAGACTTCTTGCTCTTGTTGCGCAAGATGCAGTTTTAGATATGAGGCCACGGCGCCAGGCGACGTCAGGTTAGGGCCGCGGGCGAATAGCCGGCGATCCAGAATATGCAGCGCTTCGTCGATGAGCCGGTTTTCGTGGACGATACGATCAGCCTCGAAATCCGAGGTTTCAATCAGGGTGAGCTGAGTGTTCATGAGGTACCTCCGAAAGGAATAATCCGGGGCACACGCCCGAGGGGAGTAGTGTCCCCGAGGATATAGAGTCGCGGGCGTTAGCCGATGACGCGTTGTTTACAGTCGAGTGAATCGGTGGCGTTGACCGTGCAGGTGTGAGCCGCAACCGTCGCAGGGCAATGGGGAAAAGGTTCTTATTCCCCAGCCGGTTTCGAGATCGAAGTCGGCACTGATGGGCATTAACCGAACGAGTCCACTGTGGATGCCGGCGATGCGTTTCTCGATTTCATCCGTCCTGTAGTAGAGCGATAACGTGCTGTAGTCCTCATAAGCAGCCGCGAACAGACAGTCGTCGCAAAGCCAGAAGGATTCCATGTCGGTTCTCCTGTGCTGATTGAAGAAAAGGCGCTCAATTGAGCGCCTTGATGTAAACATCGTGGATTGTTCAGGCGGACTGAACAGTACGGGAGGCATCACGGCGGGCCGCAGTGCGGGGAGTGGGTGGAGTGGGTGGAAAGTCAGGCTCGACCTGAGGCTCTGTTGGGTTGTGGATCTCCTCTGCTTCGGCATCAGCCGATGGTGGGGATGGTTCACTGGTGGGCGCTTGCTCAGCAGGTGCTGTTGCCTCCTGCCTGGCAGGCGCTTTGTATTCGTACGCGCCGTTGACCTTGATCCAGTCGATGTACAGCAGACGACCTTTAAGACTGGCACCTGGTTGACCTTGTTTATCGCCTTTCTCGTAGAGAAATGGATCGATCCACAGGTCGCCGATACGGAACGACAGCAAGACCTTTTTCTCGGCCTTGACGGCGTCCATATAGAGACGAATCAAGCGTTCAGCTTCGCCCCCTGCGACTTTGCAGTCGAAACGGGTGTACTCCACCGCATCGGTGGCACCGTGCAGGGCGGCGATATCGCAGGCCATGAATGGCTGTCCGCGGCGGAGCTGCACTTCACGAACACGGTTGAGGTAGCCGATACCGACGGTGTGCAGATTGAAGTAAGTGGTCGCTTCTTGGGATTTGTTGGCGTGGGCCATGGTGGTTCTCCTGTTTCAAGGGAAAACGGCGACGCACAGTCCCTGATGGGGAAGTGAGCCCCCGTCAGGGTGGGTAAGGTGAAGTCGGGCAATGAACGACTCGGCACCGGCAAGCCGGCTGACAATCAGAACGATGCGCCTGAGGAATAGCGATGCAGCAGAAGGGAATCCGCAGTAGTGGTCTGCGGACCTAGGGTAGTGGGCATTCATCACCGCTGAAGCGGTAACCGCGCGAGCTTCCGAATGCTGATCGCACTTGGGTAAACCACCACGAACGTGGCGTAGCCTTGAAGGTTCAAGCTACCTGGGCTGGGCTGTCAACGACAGCGAACCACGCCCTTTATATAGGCCTGTCACAGGGGGGCGTCAAGACGCTGCAACCCGTTTTTTTAAGGCCTGAATACAATGGAAGTCACTGGAATTAAGAAAAGGAAAAAAATGAAGAGTGGGCCTGTCGGGGCGCCAGGCGAGGAAGAGAAAAGCCACCTTTGGCGGTCTTACGCAGTCGACAAGCTCCTCGCAAAACTTGATTTAACTGCGCAATGATTCGCCAACCGACTCTTGTCGTGGCCTGGGTCGGAATACGCTGGCACGCATCCGCGCACAAAGGGTGCCCTGTTTTTCCCCGGTGGGCTCCGGGACTGAATACGATCGCCGAAGCGGATGACCGCTATTGCCGGGTAGAGGCAACAGTGGTCATCCGCCACCACAATCATGTCGAGCAAAAAACGGGAATTAAATTCCGCAGAATAGGAGGCTCCGAACTCGAAGAGTTTGACCGAACTGCGCGGAGCTAATCGGTCTTGGGTCGCCGTTGGCGATGGTACGGAGACACTACAGCAGAGAGGGAGGATTCACGTCAAGTCAGTGGTCCCTCGTAAGACACTCACATTGAGTGCGATGAGAGATGTTACTTACTGCCGAGATGCGCGGCCAATTGTTCGACGGTTGCCAGGACAAAGGCGCGGTCTTTTTCCTTCAGTCCGCTTAGGAGACCCACGATCATCTGACCCTGGTCATTGGGGCGATTACTCGATTTTGTCAGCAGTTCATCCATTCGGCAGTCGAAAATATCCGCTAACTGCATCAGCTTGACCACTGATAGCTCCACTAACCCCCGCTCCAGGCGCGATATGGCTTCACTGCCGATCCCCATGCGCTCAGCCACCTCTTCCTGGGTCAGATTACGCTCGGTTCGATGTTTCGCGATCATGCGCCCGATTTGGGCTTGGGTTGGATGTTTATGTGCCAAGTGATGAGTTCTCCAGTTCAACCCGAATGGTTGAGCAAAGACCCGTTGACATGAACATCCTTAAGGGTTGAGTATCGACTCACGGGGTTGCCATAGTGACTGAAACAGTTGAGTGTCGCGATATGGTTTCTGTTTTTCCCGGGATCAGAGTCCAGGATGGTTAGCAAGAACAACGGTCTGAAAGGACCAAGTCGAGGAATGGTTGAGCATGGAAGATGAAAGCGATGACGTCATGGATCTGATCTGGGATCGAACACTGGAGCTGTTTATCAAGATTCATGATTGCCCGGATAACCCCGAGCATTTCGAAAGCCTTGTTAATTGGCTCAACGCAGATCCCGCTCACCTAAAAGCGTTCAACGAACTGGGGCAGATATGGATTTCGACAGGCATCGCCTTGGCCCGTGAAGTCGGACAACCTTTGATCGATTTGGAGCAGGATCAGGCGCCGCTGATGGTGCACTGAGGTGCGTAGCACCCCTGAACCCAACCGAACTGTCATAGGCGCCGCGTTTATTCTCGAATCGGAGTAGTTCCCTTGCAGTTCGGGTACTGCGAGCATGACCAGTACGGCCCAGATTTGCCCTTTCGCTTGATCATTGAGGCATTGCAAATGGGGCAGGCCGGTCCGGCTTTGACCGCTATCGACAAGGTGAGCGCACCACTAGGTTCGACCAATTTCGCGATCCATTTCGCCTGCTTTGTGACAAATGTATCCAAGGTCAGGCGTCCCGCTTCGATTTCGTCAAGAGCCTGCTCCCAAATTGCAGTCAGGCCAGGATCCGCGACTGCAGAGGGTACCGCCTCGATCAGGGTATGGGCCGCCGCCGTGGCCGTTAAGGCGCGTTTTTTCTTCAGCAAATAACCGCGATCAATTAGCCCTTTGATAATGCCGGCTCGTGTGGCTTCGGTTCCGATACCTGTGGTTTCCCGAAGTTTCTGTTTCAGGCGTGGGTCGTTGACAAGCTTGGCGACGTTTTTCATCGCCTTGATCAGATCGCCCTCGGTGAGAGGTTTGGGAGCTGCAGTGCGCAGGGGCTTGAGTTCGACATAGTCCACTGTGCACTGCGTGCCCTGTTGCAAGATGGGTAAGGCTTGGGATTTGTAACTGGGCTCATCCTCCTCGGTGTTTTCGGAGAGCAAGCTTTTCCAGCCCTGGACCAAGATCAGTTTGCCCACAGCGGTCAATCGTTCTTCGCCACACGCCAGTTCGACCTGGGTCCGATCAAACTCATGATGCGGAAGAAACTGTGCTAGGTAGTGGCTACGGATCAGTTCGTAGACATGGCGTTCTTGTTCGGACATCCGCACCAGGTTTGCCGGTTCGGTGGTGGGGATGATGCCGTGGTGCGCAGTGACCTTGGCATTGTTCCATGCGCGGGAGCGCAATGATTGATCGAGGTCCTCGAATGCAGGTCTGAGTGCAGGATCCGTTTTGAGCAAGGCGTCGAGTACCGCGGGAGCCTCGTTGAGCATATTCTCTGGCAAATAGCGGCAATCGCTGCGCGGGTAGGTGGTGGCTTTGTGGGTTTCATACAGGGCTTGGGCGATGTTCAGGGTTTCCTGGACGCCGAGCCCCAGCTTACGCGAGCAGACTTCCTGCAACGTGCTTAGGTCGAAGGGCAGGGGCGGCGGTTCTCGGAAATGCTCAGTATGTAACGAGATTACCGTGGCGGACTTCTCGTCGGTGATTGTTTGTACCGCGTGATGGGCAAGCATTTGTTGTAGGCAACGCCCCGACTCGTCCCGTCCTGAGCATGGCGGTAACCACGACGCGATTAATCGCTGGCCCATCGACGATAGGTGTACCTCAACGTTCCAGTAAGGCACCGGGACGAAGCCGGCAATCGCACGATCCCGATCGACCACCAGACGTAAGGTGGGTGTCTGGACGCGCCCCACTGACAAAACGCCGTCGCAGCCTGCCCGCCGACCAAGAAGGGTAAATAAACGACTGAGGTTCATGCCGATCAGCCAGTCGGCACGGCTGCGGGCGAGGGCCGAGTGATAGAGCGGGAAGGTCTCCTGACCAGACTTCAGCGAGGTCAGTGCCCTGCGAATCGATGCTTCGTTGAGTGCGGACAGCCAGAGGCGCTGAACAGAGCCTTGGTACTGGCAGAGCTCCAATAATTCGCGGGCAATCATCTCACCTTCGCGGTCGGCGTCGGTTGCGATGACAACGGTGGTGGCTTCGCTGAGCAGGCGTTTGATGATTTTGAACTGCGCGGCAGTCTTGGGTTTGACCTTCGCTTGCCACTGCGCCGGAATGATCGGTAGATGATCCAACGACCAGTTCTTGTACTGAATGCCGTAGGCTTCAGGCGGGGCCGTCTCCAGCAGGTGGCCGATACACCATGTGACAGTTGTCTCGGGGCCGATCAGGCAGCCATCGCCACGCCGAGTGGCTCCGAGAACCTTGGCGATGTCACGACCCTGGGAAGGTTTTTCGCAGAGGAAGAGGCGCATATAACTACTCCGGATTGAGTTCGGAGCAGCGTTGTTCGAAGTAGCAGGAGCAAGATATGAGAAACCTGAATGGTAGGTTCCTCATATTAGTCGGTAAGGGCGGCCTTGAATGGGCTGAAGCTGCTACCTTATTGGAGCGTTCCTAATTGGGTGGTGGCTTCACGGGCAGCGAGCAATGACAGGCCAGGAACTTCGCGCAAAGGAGCAATTTTTATGCCTGAAGTCGTTCAGGCCTTAGGTGATTGCCCTCTGTGTTTCTTGGGGTTCGACGTCGGCGAGCTGGCCTGCTCAGTATTTTGAGCAGCCGTCGGTTCACTGGAGCGTTCCCGCATGACCACGCTGTGCACCCGGTGAGGCAGGATGCCGACTCGACGGGCCTCTATCTTGAAGGTCACCCGTGCATTGTCTTCGCTGTCTTCCCACTCATCGCGCACCGTACGACCTTCGACCAGCACGCGCATGCCTTTCTGGTACAGCTTGCTCCAGTGTTCAGCCTCTCGGTGCCAGATCTCAACCGGTGCCCAATAGCCACCACGATCTTCGTAGCTTCCCTCGCGTGGAATGGGGTTGTCGAAATACACATTCAGCCGTAGCAAACGCCGTGGTTCGTCATTGCCTGACGGGAATTCTTGGAACTCTGGCGCACTGCCGATATTTCCTTCGCCGACGAAAAAAGTACTCATCGTGATACCTCCACTGCTGGTGTGAACTGGCGCAGCAACTGTTCGGCACTGGCCATTTTGATCGCGCAGGTCGTAGCCTGGCGGTAAAGCGAATGCACCACACTCATCTGCAGGTTCAATGCAATGCGCTCGCATTCGAAACGGTGTAATCCCTCTCGTACGATCTGCGGCAGCGCTATGTTGGAGATCTGACGTTCCCAGACCGCCACACCCATGCGAGCAAAATCACGAGTGCGCCAACGCAAAAAGGTGCTACCCGCACTGGTGTTCTGCAGAACCAATCGTATCTTCAGTAGCGAGTACGGCGGCTGCCCGGCTTGCTGCACGATAGCCTCCATCAGGTGACATAGCTGCGCCTCGATTTCCCTCGCTGTCTGCGCCAGGTGCTCCAACTCCCCCTTACCCTTAAATGGCTTTAAAAGGCCTTTTAGGGAGGCAGCGTGTTCGAGTTTTCGATAGGCATCCTGTGTCAATGGGCCGGAAAACGTTGGATGAGCTGAGTCCATAGGATTCATGCTTCGTTCTCCGGGTTGCCCACTGTCGCAAATGGCTCTCCCGCATCGTCAGCCGACGCATTAGCGTCATCTACTACCGCAGCGCCGCGGCGAATGATCGGCGGCGCAAACTGAGAACGGCGATGCCCCTCGAGAATGTCCATCGGGGGCAGCCCATACTTCTCCACGGCTGCTAGAGCGCGAGCATTATTTGCGGCCATATCATCGCGTGTAACGCCGGCATGTCGATAACGTTGTGCCTGGCCGAACAGGCTGCGTAGCAGATGGGCCCCATCGTCGATCCAGGCTTCCATGTCCCTTCGGCCGATCAAGGCAGTGTGATGCGCCAATAGGGTATGGCGTACCAGGATGTCGTAGTCGGTCAGTAGGTAGACCGCCAGAAAACCCAGTTGACTGCCGATGTACAGCGGCAACGTAACGGGATGGATGTTGAGGTTGTCGCTCATGTCGATCTGGCGCGGCAGGTCCTGCCTGATCCGATCCAACTGTTGGGTCAGTTCCTGCATCCCTGCTTTGGCCTGCATCACTTTTTCTTCCAATTGCACAATGGCCCAGTCGGCATAGGGGTCGTCGTGGGCCGCGGTTTGTTTGATCAGGTTGGTGACACTGATGTAACCCGCCATGCCCATGATCGAGCGAACACCTTCACGAGCGTTTCGACCTTGCCATATACGAGCGGCGTGGTGAGTGTGCAGGGTCAAGGTGATGCTGCTGCGCAATGAGCCCAGGTTGAGTTGATAGTGATCGGCCATGGTGTTGTCCTCGCATTGGCTTGGACGGGACGTTGCGACAGTTGAGGATCAAGGACAGCCAGAAAGCTGAATGCGGTCTGTTCGGTTTGCTGAGAGATGGCAAATACCTGACGTTTGCGCTTATCGAAATGGAGTCCCGGAATCCCCAAAATGCTCCGTGGTACGGTCCGATACTTCCGTCGATTGGAACTCTATGGATTTGATGCCACTGGCATCAAATCTACTGACGTTCACTGTGTTTGGCACGCAGTTGGCGCAGCTCATTCAGGCACGCCTGGGCGAGGGCTGATGCAGGTTCGCCCTTTTTTCGAGACGGCCGTGAGGGGGCGGGTGGGGGCGGCTCTGCCATGGGTGACGGTTCGGCCTGACTTGCCCAAGGACGAAAGTCGCCTTTCAGTGCACGCTGGGCCAAGCCCATCAAATAGGCCGCTGGCTTGCGTATACCGCCGGCCCCACAGCGTGCCCCCGCTTCGTTAAGCACCGCCTGTTGATCCGCCGTTTTGAGCTTGTTCAGCACCACGGTGACGGCCTGACGTTCGCTTGAGCTCAGGTGCAGCGAAGTGGGCCAGTGCAGGTTATCCACCGCTGAGGTCGCGCGCGGTACTGTACAGTTACTTTCTTTTAATACAGTACAGGCGGCGTTCGGATTCCGAACGGTGCTGGAAACGTTAGCGTTCAAGCCTGATTCGGAATCCGAACGAGGGTTTGCACGATTCCGAACGTGGTGATCTTTCCCCCGTTCGGAATCGTGGAATGCATCATCGGGTGGCTGATCCAAGCCTTGCTGCGTCCACTGTTCGCCCCAGCTGTCGAGCCGCGTCGGTAATCGACCCCGATCGATATTTGTGTCCTGTCGGACCTCCTCCACAATGTGCTGGGCGACAATACGCACGGCCTTCGTCGCATGGCCGAGGGCATGCCCGACCAGTTCTAGATAATCCTGATCGAGCTCCATGGCTTCGGCGGGGGTTAACGGCTCATCGTGCAGAACATACAAAGAACCTTGTAGCCTCCCGCTAACTTGATCGCGACCGCGGCTCACCAAACTGAGCCAACGAGTGAGCCTGAGCATCGTCAACACGCGAGCAATGGTTTCACGCGAGGCTGACGCACCGTAGGGCGCGCTCGAGAGGTAAGGCTGCAAATCCTCATAGCGCGGCGTGACCACGCCCTGGCCTTGCAGCATGAGTCGAAATACCTGCCAGGCATTTCGCTCCAATGGCGTCAGCCGATTATCCAACAGCAGCCGACGTGGCACGACTTCGTGTGATTGGCCACTAAACAGAAAGCCAGCCTGTAGAGCCTGGTTGGAGGGCTGTTCAGTGGTAGGGCGTGCTGGCCAGCGCTCATGCAGCTGCTGCGTGCATTGCTGCAGGACACGTTGCCAGCGACTGGCAGGAACAGCATTCATGTTTTGTTGCTGTACTGGTCGATTTGCTGCCAAACGATGGTCAAGCTGATCTGCTGTTCTTCGGCAAGCATCATCATGGCGTCGAGTTTATCCTCGGTGCCGTCCTCTGTTCGTATTTGACACCAACGTTGCCACAACGCATGCTCCTGCGCTTCGCTTAAATGTTGGGGGCGGCCTTTACGAGTTTCTATCTTGAGTAGACGCCGACGCATGGCTGTTTCCGAATGCGCCAAGCCAAAACACTGGTACATAATGGTGCTGCTGGCGCCGAGTTTGAGCGCTCGGTTGATCAACCGTTCGTTCTGTTCGTCACGTTCAGATTGCTCAATCAAACGATGCAGCACTGGCGAGTCAATCTTGACCTCAAGCCAAGGGACTGTGGCATGGGCCAGGCGCGATAGTGTGGTCGGCGGTAAGGATTGCAGCACGAAGATGTCATCCTCACTCAGTCCAAGTGCCTTGCAGCGTTGCAGGTTGCCCAGGCGTAGTTCGTGCAGTACCTGGGTTAGCATGGCTTGATTGAGAATATTGAAGGACAAGTTCATCTCAGCTCCTCCGGTGAGTTTTTGTCTTCAGAGATGAGTGTTAAGTCGATTAGACGCCGGGCCAGGCGTATCAGGCGAAACAGCTTAATTAACAGACTGTCAGGCAGTCGCTCCAGCCCCACGTCCGTGACTGGTCGATCTGGCAGATAGAGTTGATAGACTCCTAACAACAGTTGCCCGAACAGTGCGGAAGGTATTTGCTTGCGATCTTCCCAGTTCACCTCGTCTTGAGCACGTAGCAGGGCGAGGAGCATTAGGTGGACGCCGGTCGAGCGAGGCGCTGAAAGATCGAGTCGCTCAATGTCCAACGCGAAGCCCAAGCCAAGCTTTTGATCAATGATGCACTCGGCATCTCCGGCATAGGCCGCCATTTCCCGAGCCAGTCCTGCAATGCTTAAACGCAGTTGTTCGGGCGTATCTAGCGTTGGTGCGATGGGCCAGAGGTCGTTGATTGTGCAGGTTTCGAATGAAGACTCCGCTTCGGTAATGATCTCGCGATCGATTTGCTCACGAATCTGTTGAACGCGTGATAGGTGACTGACCGTAGGTAAAGTATTTGTTTCGGGTGCGTTGAGCCGCTCTTCTGAAATTGGCTCTATCTTGCTCTTGGCATCAGTTGATTCGGGTTTAGTGTCGGAGGAGGGCAGCTCTGCCGCAGTTTCATGCACGCTTGACCGATGGCTGCTTTCTGGGGGCGTGGTGGTGACAGCCCCAGGCGCGGAGATGACCCGTTGGGTATCGCTCAGCTCCAGGGCCAGCATACGGTAGGACTGTCCGAGCAAGTGGCTCATGCGTTCGAGCAATTCGTCCTGGATCTGCTCAAGATCAAAGGATACAGGATCGCTATCGAAGTAGCCCATGGTCTCCAGCCAGAACTCTGCAAACGCGACTTTGGCGGTTGGATAGCGGTTCCAGGTTCGCTCAGCCTGACTACGTAGACCGATCAGACGTTCTATCTGAGGCTTACCCAAGCCGGCATACAGAGTTTGTGGAATGGCGGGTAATAAGTGTTCGAGGGTGTCCAGCATCCGGCTGATATGCGACTGCGAAACTGGATAGCCTCCAGCGGCAAGACGTCGAGCCAGCTCCCGTTGTGAGAGCTCTGGGCCATCCGACTCAAGCATGGTTTTGAGTTTGGCTACTGCCAGGGCCCTTTCGATGAACGTGAGTTGGCCGTGCAGGTCGCTTTCGGCTAGGTGGCCGAGCAGCGCGGTGACTTCATTGGTCCAGGGGCGGAACAGGCAATGAATGCGAAAGAAGTGCTCGTCGCGGGTTTCCTGCCACAGCTCGCCAAGAATTGCCAAGCGCGTATTACCGCCGTTGCGGATGATGAAAGAGGTCTCACCCGGGCGGCGGGTAATCGGCGGGGGCTGATCCAGCCCGCGCTCACGGATCGATGTCTTGATATCTTCGTAAAGCGGATTACGGATGAAGCGCGGGTTGTGTTCGTAGGGCCGCAGCTCCTCCAGTGTGACCAACATAGGCGTGTCAGTAAGTGGATCAGACAGCCGCTCCAGTTCCGCCCCTTGAGTAAAGTGGTCCTGATGCAGCTTCTCGGTGATCTGCTCCTGACTGAGCTTCTTCATCTGGAAAATCTCAATTAACGCTGCTCGCGCAGATGGTCGCCGACTTCGAACTTAACGATCACCGCGGTACCTGTGCCCTCAAAATGGTGGAAAAGTTCGGCAAGAAACCAACCTGTGGCCGAGCGTCCACCTTGTAGCCGAAACACTACAGTGCAGTATTTCTCGCAAGGTGGATGGTGTGGTCGACTAGATGGATGAACAATGATGGGAAATTGATCCAACATCAAAAAACTCCTCGCCAGATTCTGCTGGCATCAAGGTCGATTAAACTAAACAGTTATCGAAAATACTCTCGCGATGAGTCATCTCGTTGAAGCGCCGAGCACCTATCAACCGTGAAGATTGCCAGGTGCCACTCCGGAAATAACTCGGCGGCCAGCGCTTGCATAGTTTCAAGCGCTGATGTCGAACGTCGCTTGAGTGACTGGCGATTCACCATTCTATGAACCGGAAGTCCAAAAGATGCGGCGTTGAGGTATGCCACTCGATTGGGAATGACGGTATCTAGAACTGAGATGTTGGTTTCATTCGCGAAGGTTTCGCGCAGGCCCCGAATGATCATCTGGGTATCCCTCCACCGTGGGTTCACTTGGTTAAGCAGCAGTCGCAGCGGTGGTGTTGTTATGCCCAAGTGACGAAACGGTTCTAGTTCACTCAGCAGCTTTAGGGTGCCGCGATGCAGCTCGCGGGCGGCGAGCATTTCCGGAGTGACGGGCGAGAGGGCAAGATCGGAGGCCAGCGTGGCCATTTCCAGAAGCACGCTGCGTGCACCTTGGGTGTCGATCAATAGAAGGTCATAGCTGGCTCCGAATTGGTCGAGTAAATTACGCAGCCGCAGCCGACCGTCGGGGGCATGCAGCAGTAATGTGCTCAACCGACCTTGATCGTCATTGGAGATAATCAAGTCGAGACCTTTGACCTCTGTCCTGGAAATAATCTGTGCAGGAGATGTCTGATTGAGTGCTATGAACTCGTACGTACCCGCAGGCGCTTTTTGATTCAATGCATAATAGCTGGAGAGGGTGGGTTGGCTATCCAGATCAAGTAGCAGCACACGGAGGCCCGCGTCCGCTAGCAGACCGCCAAGATTGGCCGCTACAGTGGTTTTGCCGACACCGCCTTTGGTCGAAACAATCGATATCACACGCATGACATCAGCCCTGTTGCGCCAAGCGCTCGGTGATCCATTGCTCGATTTCCAGCGAGTCCCATCCGACTGCACGCAGTCCAATACGTTTAGCTTTGGGGAACTTACCGTCCTTCATTAAGTTATAGATATGCGCCCGCTTGAACCCGGTTTTTCGCTCCACCTCTTCACGGCGCATGATATGCCGCTCGACCTGAGGATTAGGTGCATCAGCCAAAGAGAAGGATTGATTAAGCATGTTGGTCACTCCTGGCGCCGTATGGCATCGGGTGGGAAGTGACCTGGATTCAATAGTAGATAGTGAGAGTAGTCATTGCAGTGCAATTGAAGTGATTGCAGTGCAAACCTCACTTTTTAACCTTTGCAAGGTTGCGTCTGCCGGCCGCAAACTTTCCGTCTAGTGTGCGTTTGCTCAGCCCTTTTACGCCGTCGTAGTGCGCGATAATCGAGTCGACGAGAGACGCTTGGCTGTCAAAAACAGAGTGTCGTCTACCGGAGCTGGTTGAGCCCAAGATGGTTTCGACCAGCGCGCCGATAATGTTAAGCAAAGTTTCCTTGCTGTCTTCACTAAGTTGGAGTTTGTTTTCGGCGAGCTCGCGAAGCTGCTCGCGCTCCAGTCCCGCAGCTTTTAACTCGTCAGTCAAAATTTGGAGTTTCGCGTCGCTAGCTTTTAGCTGTACCTGTAGGGCATCTCGATCGGCTTGTAAGATCAAGTACGTGTGGTTGTGGATTGTTTCCTGACTGATTAGCGGTGGGCCGAAAAGAAAAGATGGTCGTTGATCAGGGTGGTACATAGACATCCAGCGCTTTAAATCTGAATGTCGGATGGTCAGGAGCCTGAAGTCGACAGGTGTGCCTGGAGTGACCGTAATACCCAAGGCTCCGTACGGAATCTCACGATTTCGAATGGCATCCAGAATCTTCCAGAAGTTCGCGTGCAGGCACGGCCACTGCGGAAACTCATTGCTTAGGCGATCGGGATGGCCCCATGCGAATTCGAGGATCACGGACTCATGAGCAGTTAAATTACTCCAACGTATTGCAGCTTCGATGGGCCTGTAGAACAGCTTTTCAGTTGGAGTCACTCTACTAGCTTCGTTCATAGAGGTGGCCTCTAATAGAAGGGTAGTCCGCTACGGGAGGTCTGAATGCCTTACGCGATGAAATAGGCTCCGTGCGGTTGCTGCCAGTGTGAATTTGTTCATGCAAGTCGCGGCTTGGCAGTCGTTAGGGATAAATACCCAGCGCGTGCATTCGCCGATCCCAGCAGTTAGCGAACTAATGGCTTGAGCTCGGTGCGCGAAGGAAGATCTAGACAAACGCTCACGTCGTCGCGTAACCGAAAATTACTATTTATTTCCTGGATAATGCAATTTTGCGTTGTCGTTATCTGTGGGAAACTAGTGAGTGGTCAGTGACGGCTTTAGTTTTTGCTAAGTGCAAAAAATCCCTTTATAAGTGCAATAGCTCCTGGCTTTTTTTACTGTCGCCTTAGATTTATTTTTTCAGTGCTTATGCCTATGGCTTTCAGTTATGAGCTAATGGTCAATCGTTATAGTTGCCGCCGGTTTTGTTGTGTTAGTTTTTTATAAGTTCTATCGAAACAGCAAGGGAGGTCGTGACGTGAATGGATTTATAGAGACCGATAATCTTAGTTATTTCAAAGTAAATCGACAGGCTTATGTTTCCCCCCAGGTTTACCAGCAAGAACTCGAATCGGTCTTCGACAAGAGTTGGTTGTATCTGGCCCACCTCAGCGAGGTGCCAGCGGCCGGGGACTTCCTTACCCGTGACGTGGGCGGGCGCAACCTGATCTTCCAGCGTCAGGGCACCGGTGAACTTGCGGTGTTCCTCAATGCCTGTTCGCACCGGGGCGCGCGGGTGTGCTCCGAGCCTCAGGGCAATACCCAGCGCTTTAGCTGTCCTTACCACGGCTGGACCTACGACACGGCTGGGGCGCTGATTGGCCAGCCAGACAAGGCAGCCTACGAGCATCACGGCCAATGCAATCTCGACCTGTCGCTGACCCGCATCAAGCACTCCGTCTACAAGGGTTTGGTGTTCATTCACTTTGCCCGCACGCAGAACACCCTGGAGGACTACCTCGGGCAGGCTGCCGACTACATCGACCTGATCCTCGACCAGTCCGAATCCTCCCTGGAAATAATCCCCGGTGCGTTTGACCATGCCATTCAAGGCAACTGGAAATTGCTCGCCGAGAACGGTGTCGATGCCTACCACCTGCCGTTCGCCCACAAGCGTTACCTCGAATACCTCAACACCCTGGGTACCGATACGGCGTCCCACAAGCGTACCGGCGAAGGCTTGTCCCTGGGCAACGGGCACGGCTTGATCATGAGCGGGCCTCCCTCCACGGGCCGGCCGATTGCCTACTGGAGCCCGTTGTTTCCCGAGGCACTGAAAGCGCCGATTGCCGCCAAGTTCGAGCACCTGGTGCAGCGCTTCGGCCTGGCGCGGGCGCAGACCATTGCCCACACCAACAAGAGCCTGTTCATCTTTCCCAACCTGGTGATCAACGACATCCTGGGCCTGAACATCCGCACCTTTTTCCCCGTCTCCGCCACCCAGGTCAATATCACCGTATGGGGCGCGGGGTTCAGCAACGAGAGCCGCGAGGAGCGGGCGGCGCGGATCAACGGCCTGATCTCCTTTATTGGCCCGGGCGGCTTCGGCACCCCGGATGATGTGGAAATCCTTGAGTCCTGCCAGCGGGCCTATGCCCACAGTGCCCTGGGCTACAGCGATTTTTCCCGGGGCATGGGGCCAGGCACCCAGCGCCACACCGATGAAGAACAAAACCGCAGTTTCTGGCGTGAATGGAGCCGTCGCCTCGGGCAACAGATCCCTCTGCGCCAACTGGCCATCGCTGTTTAGCCAGCCACTATCACCGACTCCTGGCAGATCCTCCACGCGCACATAGCTTGGGCTACGTGGGGAATATCGGGCACTGCAAGGGCATTATTCATGTGCGGAATTGCCGGATGGACCGATTGGACCCAAGACCTGCGCCCCCAGCGCGAGGTGATCGAAAACATGACGCGCACCCTGGCGCTGCGGGGCCCGGACGCCGAAGGAATATGGGTGGCGCCCCACGCGCTGCTGGGGCATCGGCGTCTGTCGATCATTGACCTGGCCCATGGCGCCCAACCCATGGCTGACGCCAGCAACGAAGTGGTACTGACCTACAGCGGAGAGGTCTACAACTACCTGGCCTTGCGCGAAGAACTGCAGGCGCTGGGGCAGGCCTTCACCACCCGTTCGGACACTGAAGTGGTGCTGCGTGCCTACCTGCAATGGGGCGAGCAGGCCTTTGCCCGGTTGACCGGGATTTTCGCCTTTGCCCTGTGGGATGAACGGTACCAAAGCCTGTGGCTGGTTCGCGACCGTTTTGGTGTCAAGCCGCTGTATTACTTTGCCACCGGCACTGGCGTGCTGTTCGGCTCCGAGCCCAAGGCCATCCTTGCCCATCCCCAGGTACGCCCGGTGCTGGATGCTAGTGGGGTTGCCGAGCTGTTTGCCCTGAGTACCGCGCCCACGCCTGGCCACGGGATCTACCAGGGTTTTTATCAGCTCAAGCCTGGCCATGCCTTGAGGTTCGATGCCAACGGGCGACAGGACCTTGTCTACTGGTCGCTGACGGCCGAGCCTCACAGTGACAGCCCGGCCGACACTGCCCGGCAGGTTGGCAGCTTGTTGCGCCAGGTGGTCGAGGAACAATTGGTGGCGGACGTACCCCTGGGCAGCCTGCTTTCCGGCGGCCTGGATTCCAGCGCCATCAGCGCCTATGCCGCTCAGGCGCTGGGGCGTGAAGGGCGCTCGTTGCCGACTTTTTCGGTGGACTTTACCGGCGGTGGTGAAGGCTTTACCCCAACCTCGTGGCAAAGCAGTTGGGACGAACCGTTCGCGCAGTTGGCATCGGCAGCACTGGGTACGCCACACACCACCTTGGCGGTCGCACCCGAACAGGTGCTGGAGCAGGAAGAGGCGGTACTGCGTGCCCGGGACCTGCCGGGTTGGGGAGAGCTGGACAGTTCGCTGTACCTGCTGTTCCAGCAGGTGCGCGAGCACACCACGGTGGCGCTCTCGGGGGAGTCGGCGGACGAGGTGTTCGGCGGTTATCCGTTTTTTCACGACCAGCAGGCCCTGAATTTTTCCGGGTTTCCTTGGCTGGCGGGCAAGAGTGGTCTTTGGGAACTGCTGCGGCCCGAGGTCGCCGAGCGGGTTGCACCGCAGGCGTACATGGCCAGGCGTTACCAGGAAGCGTTGGCGGAGGTTCCGCACCTGGCCGCAGACAGCCCGGTTGAGCGGCGACAGCGCGAGGTCACGTACCTGGCACTGACGCGCTGGTTGCCGGCGATGCTCGACCGCAAGGACCGCATCAGCATGGCGGTGGGCCTGGAGGTGCGGGTGCCGTTTTGCGATCACCGCCTGGTGGACTACGTATGGAATGTGCCCTGGTCGATCAAGAGCGTGGCCGGGGAGGGCAAGACTCTGTTGCGCAACGCCATGCGCGGCGAATTGCCCGAAGCGATTGTCGAGCGCAGGAAAAGCGGCTTTCCGGCCAATCCCGACCCGCGCTACCTGGCGTTGTTGCGCAGCCAGCTCAGGCAGTTGCTGATTGACGGCGACTCGCCGGTGTTAGACCTGGTGGATGCGCGCCGGGTGGGTGAGCTGCTCGAACTGGAGCAGCCGCTGCCCAGTCCCCGGGCCTCCAGCAGCCCCACGGCCGGCCTGTCCTACCTGCTGAACCTGGACCGCTGGTTACGCCTGTACCAGGTGGAAATCCGCCTCTAGCACCGCCTTCAACCTTCAGGGGACATGCCCATGAGCCTTCCATTGAACATCAGCGCCCCGAGCTTGCAGGCCCAGGTCAGCGACTTCCTGATCAGCGAAGCCGAGCTGCTGGACAACCGCGAGCTGGAAACCTGGATCGGCCTGTTCGATCAACCCGCCCAGTACCGGGTACTGCCGTTGCAACGCCATCTGGTTGAGGGTGAGCCCCACGACAGCCTGTTCATCATTGCCGATGACTACGGCCGCCTGCGTGAGCGGGTCGACAGCCTGCTCAGTGGCCATAGCTGGATGGAGACGCCGCCTTCGCGTACCCGACGGCTGGTGAGCAACGTGCGGATCAAGTCCAGGGACGGCGAGCAGTTGACCATCAAAAGCAACTTCGTGGTGCACCAGTTTCGCAACCAGCAAACCTGGTACTTCGTCGGCGAGGCCACCCATGTGCTGTACGACAGCCCTCGTGGCTTGCGGATTCTCAAGCGCGAAATTCGCCTGGACCACGAAACCATCAGTGCCCAGCGGCGCATCAGCATCATTTTATGAGGCAGGAGCCCTTCATGAGTCATTCATTGCTTCCCGGTTTCGAGTACTCGACCCTGACCACCCGCGGTGCGCGGATTCAGGTGGCCGTCAAGGGCAGTGGCCCGCCACTGTTGCTGTTGCACGGTTACCCGCAAAACCACCTAGCCTGGCACCGCGTTGCCCCGCGCCTGGCCGAGGACTACACCGTGGTGCTGGCAGACCTGCGCGGCTACGGCGAATCCCGCGCCCTGGATGCTGACGCTCCGGGCGCTTATGACAAGAGCGCACTGGCCCTGGATCAGTTGGACGTCATGCAGAAGCTGGGGTTTTCGCGGTTCGCGGTAGTGGGCCATGACCGTGGCGCACGGGTGGCGTATCGCTTGGCGCTGGAACACCCGCAGGTGGTGAGTGCTCTGGTGTCGCTGACAGTGGTGCCGATCCTGGATGTCTGGGCGGGGGTCAACAAGGCCTTTGCCCTGAACGCCTACCACTGGTTTTTCCTGGCCCAGCCGTTTGATCTGCCGGAGCGGCTGATCGGTGCCAACCCCGGCTATTTCCTTGACTGGACGTTACAGCACATGGCTCAGGGGCGCGATATTTATCATCCGCAGGCGCTGGAAAGTTACCACCAGGCTTTTGCCCGTCCCGAGGTATTGCACGCGATGTGCGAAGACTACCGGGCGGCAGCCGGCGCCGATGCCGCCGCCGACCAGGCCGACCGCGACGCCGGTCACCAGTTGCGCTGCCCGGTGCTGGTGCTGTGGCAGGACCGTCCCTACGCAGCGGCCAGCCACCCGTTGACGGTGTGGCGATCCTGGGCCGTGGAGGTGCGGGGCGCGGCGATTGCGGCCAGCCATATGCTGGCCGAAGAAGCACCCGAGGCGGTACTGGAGCAGCTCTTGCCCTTCCTGCATCAGGTTGCGCAGCCATGAGTGCGGCACCCCTGACGCCAGCCGAGCAAGGTGCGCTGTGGCGTCAGCGTCTGTTTGAGGCCCACAGCGCGATGACGGCCTACCTGATCCAGGAACATCGGGCGCAGGACCTCGCCGACTGGGTTGACGTCACCGGGCGGATCTTCCGCGACTTGCCGCCCGCCTTGGGCGCCGGCAGTACCGAGTGGCAGGCGGTGTTTTTCCGCACCCAGGCGTTGATCGAACAATTCATCGTGCAGCGCAAGCAGTTTTACGACCTGGATGCCTGGGCGGCCGCCACCGGCCAGGTGTATCGCGCCCTGGAGCCTGCCGGCCAGGGTGAGCCCGCTGCGGCGGCAGAACGCCTGGGGCGACAGGCTTCGCTCTACGGCACGCGTTTCGAGATTCGCCAGGTCGCCCCCGACGCCAGTCTGTTCAAGGTGCACCACTGCGGAATCTGGGACTACCGCGAGCGTGCCCGAGCCAACGGCGTGCCAATCACCTTGAAGTCGGCTTGCACCTATTGCACCAAGTTGCTGTCTTCGCTGGTCCATGCCAAGGGGTGTGACACCCGCTGGACGTTGCTGGCCGACGAACAGGGCCATGGCTGCGAATGGACCATTACCAAGGAAAGCCTCATCCACGCAGGAGTCGTCGAGCATGAGCACGATCATTGAGCAAGCCCGTACCCTGGCCGGTTATGAAACCTCCAGCCAACTCTTGCAGTTGCGTGACCAGGACTGGGTCCTGGGGCGTGCACAGATCCAGCCCAGACGTTTGCTCGACCTGGGTTGCGGCATCGGTTCGCTGCTGCAGGGGGCCGTGGAGCGCTGGCCGAGCCTGGAGCAGGTGTGGGGCATCGAGCGTTCGCAGTTGCGCCTGGACCTGGCGCGCGAGCAATTACGCCATGTCCCGGCCGAGGTGGTGTTGCAGCAGGGCGACCTGCTGGACCTGCCCGCGCTGGAGCAGCGTTTTGACCTGATAAGTATGACTGCTGTCCTGCATTGGTTGTATCCCCATGAGGACAGGTTGTTCCAGTGGGTGGCACGGCATTTGGGTGAACAGGGCGTGTTTCTCTTCACGTCTCATCACCCCGTTTCGCAGCAAGGGTTGGGCGGTGAGGATGAGTTGGTAGCCGAGGCACTGCTGGCGATGAAACTGGTCACGCCGGGGCACGTGCAGGCGCATTTCGCCGAAGCGGCGGTACTGCCGATGGGCACGCGTACCCGACCACGGGTGGCGCTGGAAGCACTGGTGCAGCGCCATTTTCAGGTGCGTTCGATTGCCAGTCGCTCGGCGGCGCTGCGGATCCACAGCATCGAGGAATATCAGCGCTTTCACGCCGCTACCTTTGGCACCTATTTCAGCCCGTTGGTGCCACTGGAACGAATCGAGGAGCTCTTTGCCCGCCTGGGCGCCATCGCCGAACAACGCATGGCGCGCCAGGGGCATGTGACAGACATCCCCGTCAGCGTCTGGCGCTGTGTACGACGTGCGGAAAAAAGTGGGGCATAACCTTATGAATAAACAGTCTGGATCGCTGCTGAAAAAGCCCTGGGCCATTTGCACTCACAGGTACGTGATTCCCTTAGGGTAAGTTGATGATGTCCATTGAACGTCCATCCTGTTTGCACCGTACTCCCATGATCTGGGCTGTGGGCTTTACCTGCCTGATGGCGGCCGAGCCCCTCTGGGCCCAACCTGCCGCGCCGGCGGGCAAGGTTCAGGTGTTGTCTTTTGATGTTCCGGCGGGGGATTTGTCTCAGGTGCTGCTGAGCATCGTCCGCCAGAGCCGCACGCCGATCTCGTTTGATCAGGCGCGGGTGCAGGGGTTGTCGGGGCCTGCCATCAAAGGCTCGTTGAGCATGGACCAGGCCCTGGAGCAAGCCTTGCGCGGCAGCGGCCTGGGTTTCAGCCGCAACGCCTCCGGCGCATTGACCTTGCACACGGTGGCCTCCCAGGCGCCGCAGCCCACCACCTCAACCCCCGCCACCTCGGCGGGAACCCTGGCCACCGTGGTGGTGACCGGGACTCGCCAGGCCGACGTCAAGGCCACTGACAGCCTGAGCCCGATTGACGTGGTCTCCAACGAGCAATTGCGCCAGACCGGCACCCAGAATGTGCGCGAAGCCTTGATCAAGTTATTGCCCTCGTTGTCGCGCCAGGCCCAGGCCTACAACGCTTCGGCGCTGACCAACGCGCAGTCCCTGCGGGGCCTGAGCCCCAACCATGTACTGGTGCTGGTCAATGGCAAGCGTCGCCACGAGACGGCCAATATTAACGTCAGCGGCGGCTTGCAGAGTGGTTCCACCGGGGTCGACCTGGATACCATCCCCATGGCCGCCATCGACCACATCGAAGTACTGCGCGACGGCGCCTCGGCCCAATACGGCTCCGATGCCATTGCCGGGGTGATCAACATCATTCTGCGCTCGGCCGACCACGGCGGGTTGGTCTCTTACAACGCTGGCCAGTACGGCGCGGGTGACGGCTTTTCCCAGGGCGGGGCGGTGAACAACGGCTACCGGGTGGGGGAGACCGGCTATCTGAATCTCAGCGCCGAGTTCCGCGAGCAAAAGAGTACGATCCGCGCCGGCATCGACGAGCGTACCGGGCATTACAGCAACCCCTCCATTGGCGACCCGGCCGTGCATCGCCAGGCCCTGGCGTTCAACACAGGGGCGGCGCTGACCGACCAGCTGGATTTCTACAGCTTCGCGACCTACACCCATCGCACGGTGTCGTCGGCGCAGATCTACCAGTTGCCCACACTGGTGCCGACCATTTACCCCAACGGCTTTACGCCACGCATCACCAGTGATGAGGACGACTATTCCCTCACCGCCGGCCTGCGCGGCGTGGAACTGTTCGGTGACTGGGACTGGGACCTGAGCTCCACCTACGGCGCCGACAAGCCCGATATCGGAATGGACCACTCGGTGAACCTCGCGCTGTACAACGAAACCGGCACCACCCCGCGCAAGTTTGACCTGGCCGAATACAAGGTCACCCAATGGACCAACAACCTGGACCTGCGCCGTGCCTTCGACGTGGCGCTGCTGCCCAAGCCGCTGAACTTTTCCTGGGGGCTGGAGCAGCGCCGCGACCTGTATAAGGTTGGCGCCGGCGATTACTACTCCTACTACAACGGCGGCTCCAAAGCCTTGCCCGGCCAGGCACCCGCCACTGCCGGGCAGTGGACGCGGGACGTGCTGGGCGGCTACCTGGACCTCTCCACCCACCTGACCGAGCAATGGCAAGTGGCGACGGCGGCCCGTTACGAGCATTACAGCGACTTTGGCAGTACCACCAACGGCAAGCTCTCGACCCGGTACGATTTCAACCCCCAGGTGGGCCTGCGGGCCAGTGTCAGTTCCGGGTTTCGTGCGCCGTCCCTGGCCCAGGAGAACTATACCAGCCTTGGGGTCTCGCCGACGATTGCCACCGGGTTGCTCGCCGCCAACTCGGCGGCGGCCAAGATGCTGGGAGCCGAGGACCTCAAGCCCGAGAAGTCGATCAACTACAACCTGGGGTTGGTGCTCAACCCGCTGAGCGACTTGAATATCGCCATCGACGCGTACCAGATCACCCTGCGTGACCGTATCGTCGACGGCGGCACCTACTCGGGCCAGCAAGCCATCGACGCGCTACGTGCCGGCGGCATTTCGGTGCCGTCGGGCCTGGCCTCGGTAAGCACTCACTACATGACCAATGGCGCCGACACCCGCACCCACGGTGTCGACATCACGGCTACCTACCTGACCCGGCTCGACGGCTGGGGCCAGATCGACTGGCGCCTGGGCGCCAACTTCAACCGCACCAAGCTGCTGAAAAACCACATCGGCAGCGACGGCCGGCCGCTGCTCAACGATCAGCAACAAGCCTGGATCACCAGTTCCACACCCCGTAGCCAGGTGTCCCTGGAAGCCAATTGGAGTCGCGATAAATGGGGCCTGACCGTACGCGAGACGCGCTACAGCAAAACCATCTCTGAACTGGACTATTACACCGGGCCCAATGCGTACTCCACCACCGAGTTCAACCATTTCGAGAACTCCCCCAAGTACCTCACCGACATCGAGTTGCGCTACGCCGCGACTCGCCAACTGTCGCTGGCCGTGGGTGCAAACAACGTGTTCGACGTCAAACCCGACAAACTGCCCGCTGAAAGCGCTTACCTGGGGTTCAACCACTACGACACCTATGCCTCGCAGATCAGCTTCAACGGGGCTTTCTATTACGTGAACGCGGTCTACAGCTTCTAGGGGGAGGTGAACACGATGTCCATTGAATTGCGCGGCGGCGTGCGTGCCTGTGCTGTCGCCGGTGACACGGTGTTTGAACGCCAGGCCGGGCGTTTCCTGCCCGACCTGCGCAGTCGCCCGGTATGCCCCTTCGATATTCAGCAGAAAGCCCGGTTGGAGGAGGCCGATGGCCTGGACAGTGCCTTGGTGACCGTGGCCAGCGCGTGGCCGGACCCCTGGCTGGTGGCCGGTTACGCCTTGTCGTCTACCGACACACTGCGGGTGACCGTGGCCCACCGTCCAGGTGTCACTCAACCCACCGTCGCGGCACGCTCCCTGGCGACCCTGGACCGTTTGTCCCAGGGACGTGCGGCGGTGCATGTGGTGATCGGATCCAGCGACGCCGATGTGCGCCGCGACGGTGATTTTGCCGACAAGGAGCAACGCTATCGGCGAGCCTTCGAATACCTGGAGATCTTCACCCGCACCCTGGCCAGTTCCGAGCCCTTCGATTATGCGGGCGAGTTCTATCGGCTCGAGAACGCCGGCAGCGGCTTTTCGGCGGTGCAGCAGCCGCGTCCGCCCTTATCCATCGGTGGTTCGTCGGACAGTGCCCAGCAACTGGCGGTGCGCTTTGCCGACATCTACGCCGGCAGCTTCAGCAGCCCTGAGTCCACCTATCAGCTGAAAGTGAAACTGCAGGCATTGGCCGATGGGCGCCCCTTGAAGTTCTGGAAGCATTTCCAGGTGATTCTCGGCGAGACCGAACAGGCGGCGCGTGACACCGCGCGAAAGTGGCGTGAGGCAGCCCTGGGCTTGTTATTGGCGCGCCCCGCTGCGGAACTGAGTGCCTCACCTCAGTTGGCGCGGGACAACGAACGCGAGATGCTCGGGCAGTTGAGCCCGGCCAGGCGTCAGCAATGGGCGGTCGAAGTGGTCGAGCGCGCGTTCGCCGGCCTGCGGGTCGGAACGATCGACAAGGTCGCCTTGGACATCCTGGCGTTTCATCAGGCTGGCATCGATATTGTCCAATTGGAGGCCACCACAGAGAGTGCGCTCGATATTCAGTTGCGGCGCGAGTTGATCGAGCGCCTGAGGGCGGCCTCATGAGTGATACGTCCATCAGCCGGACCGAACCGCTGGTCGAACCGCGCGCTTCTGAGTTCACACCGGTGACGCTGGGGGTGTTGCTGGCCTGTGTCATCGGCATCATCGTTGGCCCCACCGGGTTGGTGATCAGCAGTTTCTCGTTGTTTATTGACCCCATCAGCGCCGAATTGCACTGGGACCGCAGCCAAGTGGCATTGCTGGTGACCTGGCTGGGCATGGCGGTGGCGCTAAGCAGCCCGTTCAAAGGCTGGGCAGTAGACCGTTGGGGTGCGCGGGCGCTGGTGTTGCCCCTTACGGCACTGCTGGCGGTGTGCATGGCCTGCACGGCCTGGGTACGGGCCGACTGGCAGTTGTACCTGTTATTTTTGCTGATGGGTTTGCTGGCGCCGGGCAACATTCCCTATGCGCGAATTCTCGGCGGTTGGTTCAATCATCGACGGGGGGCCGCCTATGGGCTGCTGGGCCTGGGTTTCGGCGTCGGTGGTCCGCTGGCGTTATACACCGGCAACCTGTGTATCGAAGCGTTTGGGTGGCGCACCACCTATTTGATCTACGGCCTGCTTGAGGGGCTGGTGGCCTTGCCCCTGTTGTGGTGGCTGTTTCGCGAGCGGCCTGTGGTGGTGTCTGCATCCAGCCTGCGGCGCCCGACCGAGGGCAGCACACCGCGCCAGGCCTGGGCGGGGATAACGTTCTGGTTGATTCTGGCAAATTTGCTGCTGGGGGTGTTTGCGGTCACTGGGGTGATCATCCATGGCGTGCCCTTACTGGTGGAGAAGGGCCTGACACGCTCAGACGCCGTAGACGTGCTGTCGGCGTTGTGGCTGGGCATGATCGTGTCGCAACCGCTGCTGGGGCTTGCACTGGACCGCTACAACAGCCCCCGAGTGGCGCTGCCATTTGCATTGCTGGCGGTGTTGGGCATGCTGGTGTTGATTCAGGCCGGCCAGCACGGCTGGCTGTGGGCCGCGGTGTTCCTGATCGGCCTTGGTGCTGGCGGTGAAACCGGCACTACCCAGTATTTTCTGACGCGGTATTTTGGCTTGCGCCACTTCAGCGTGATCTATGGTTCGGTGCAGCCGTTTACATTTGCCATCGCGATCAGCCTGGGCACCTATGTGCTGGGCGTGATGTATGACCGCTCGGGCGGCTACGGCTTATCGAGTCAGGTGCTGCTGGCGGCCTTCTCGGTGGCTACCGTATTGCTGTTGGGCCTGGGCCGTTATCGTTACACCGCCACCGGTTTATCAAACAAGGGAGCAACACCGCCATGAGTAAGGCATTGGAAGCCGCAAGCGAGCGCGACCGCCTGGCGCCCGGTGTATGGTTACTGGCAGTCCTGGCGTTTGTGGTCGGTACCGTTGAATTGGTGGTGGCGGGGATTCTCGATCAGCTCGCCCAGACATTCGGCGTCACCCAGGGGCAAGCCGGCTTGTTGATGAGCCTCTATGCGCTGGTCTATGCGTTGGCCGGTCCGGTATTGATCTACCTCAGCGCCAGGGTGTCCAGGCGACGCCTGTTGCTGGTGGCGCTGCTGGTGTTTGTGCTAGCCAACCTGGCCGGGGCAGCGGCGGGGACGTTCATGCTGTTGCTGCTCAGCCGGCTCCTGGTGGCGGCCAGTGCCTCGGTCACCGTGGTGGTCGCCATCACCGTCGCTGTGGCGCTGGTGCCGGCCAATCGCAGCGGGCAGGCCATCGGCCTGGTGTTCGCCGGCATCGTGGCGTCGTTGGTGCTGGGGGTGCCCCTGGGCACGCTGATTGGCGAGTACTGGGGTTGGCGCAGCCTGTTCCTGCTGCTGGCGGGCGTGGCGTTGCTCAGTGTGCCGCTGGTGTCACAGTGGCTGCCGGATATTCCCGGCGCACCCGGCATAACGCCGTCCCGGCAATGGGCGGAGCTGGTGCGGGCCAAGGTGTTTCTCGCCCATGGGGCGGCGCTGTTGCAAATGACCGGGCAATTCACGCTTTACACCTACATCGTGCCGTTTCTGGTGCGCAGCATGGGCCTGTCGAAAACCGTGATCAGCTTGGTGCTGCTGGTCTACGGTATCGGTGGCATCGTGGGCGCGGTGCTGGGCGGACGCGCGGCGGACCGATGGCCCGGGCCACGCACGTTCGTGGTGTTTCTGCTGTTGCATGCCCTGGCGATGAGCCTGTTGCCCCTGGCGACGTTTTCTTTGTTGGCGCTGCTGGTGGCGGTGGTGACCTGGTGTATTTTCAACATGGCGCCGGGCCCCGCGATCCAGAATTACCTGGTGCAACTCAACCCCGACACCGCCGCCGTGCAGATCAGCCTCAACACCAGTGCAATCCAGTTGGGCGTGGCCCTGGGGGCTTTCCTCGGCGCCGGTGTGGTGGATCATTTTTCCGTACAACTGCTGCCGTGGCTGGGAGCGGCCCTGGTACTCGGTGGTGCCGGGTGCGGCTGGTGGTCGGCACGGCTGCCCAAAACACAGGAAAACGACTGACCGTCGAGAGAACTTCAACCTGGCAAGCTCACTACCGTCGTATCCGTTGGCGTGGGGTGTCTCAAGTGACTGAATGCATATGGATAGCCCTTCACCTTTCAAGAGCACGCTGATTGCTCAACTGTTCCAGCAGAACTACGGCTGGTTGTGCCGGCGCTTGTCGCGCCACACCGGTTGCAGCCACAGCGCCGAGGACTTGGCTGCGGAAGCTTTTTTGCAAGTCTGGATGCTGCCTGACCCGAGGGCGATCCGCTCGCCCAGAGCGCTGCTGGCAACCATCGCCCAACGCTTGATGTACGAGAGTTGGCGGCGCAAGGACCTGGAGCGCGCCTACCTGCAAGTGCGGGCCGAGGCGCCGGATCAGGTCCACCCTTCGCCCCATGAACAGTGGATGCTCATCGAAAGCCTGCAAGCCATCGACCGCCTGCTCGACGGCCTCTCGGGGCAAGCCAAGACGGTGTTCGTGCTCAGTCAACTGGAGGGCCTGACCTACCTGCAGATCAGTGAACGTGTGGGGTTGTCTCAGGCGCGCATTCATCAGTTGATGAAAGAAGCGCTGCGTTGCTGCTATCGGGGCCTGGAAGAATGAGCCAGGCGGACCGCGACGACGCGGTGTTGGAAGAGGCGATTGAATGGATGGCGCAGATTCAGTCCGGTTCGTTCGACAGCCAGCAGCAACAGGCGCTGGAACAATGGCGCGGGCAATCGCCACACCATGCGCGGGTCTTCGATCAGTTGCTCAAGGGCCTGGCCAGCGTCCAGGCATCCCCTTGGCGGGGGCGTACCAGCGCGCCGCTGCTGCGCGCGCTGGAGCAACCTTCGAGCCGCCGGCGATTTATCGGCAATAGCCTGAGCTTGCTCGGTGTGGTGGTGGGCGCGGGGCTACTGGGCCGATGGTTGCAATCGGGCATGGGCTTACCCGGCGAGTGGGTGACCGGCACTGGGGAGCGTCATCGCTGGCTGCTCGACGACGGCAGCCGGCTCGAGCTCAATGCCCGTAGTAAAGTGCTCCCGCGTTTCATTGACCAGCAACGCGGGCTGGTATTGCGTCGTGGCGCGTTATTGCTGGAAGTCTCCGAGAACCCGGTATCGGCGTTCGAAGTCACCACCTCGGCCGGGATTGTGTCTAGCCAGGCCGGGCAGTTGCAGGTGGCGGAAGAGGGCGCGTGCATCCGTCTATTGACCCTGCGCGGCGAGGCGCTCCTGCGCTTGCCCACAGGGGAAAGCATTGTGGTTCCCAGCGCCCATTCCCTGCTGTTCGATGCCCGTAGAGTACTTGCCCGAGACGGCCTGCAGCCGGACGAAGGGTCGTGGGCCAGCGGTTGGCTTGAAGTCAATGACAAGCCGTTGAGTTGGGTCGCGGAGGCGTTCAGGCCTTATCTGCCCGGTGTGGTCATGCTCGACGACAAGGCTGCGAAAATTCGCGTCAACGGCCTGTTCCCGCTGGACGATATGCCCATCTCCCTTGAGATGCTGGAGCGCAGCCTGCCAGTGGCGGTCAGCCGGTATAGCGATTATTGGGTCAGTATTACTGCCTCATAGCAACCCACTTAGGTTGCCTCGGTGGTGAATGCTGGCCCGAGGTGATCTCCATAGGTTCGCACTGGGCACACACTGCTCCAGAGGCAATGCCACTCCGCGCGGAATGACGGCATAACCTTATAAAAAAACAGCCTCGATCGGCGCTAAACAATCCTGGGGGCAATTGCACACATAGGAACGTGCATCCCTCAGGTAAATCGATAATGACCATAAAACGTTTGTCTCGCGTGCCTCGCAGCTCAATGATCTGGGCGGTGGGGCTCACCTGGCTGGTGTCGGCGCCGCCGCTTTGGGCCGAGCCTTTCGCCGTGGCCGGCAAGGTCCAGGCCCTGGCTTTTGATATTCCTGGCGCAAGCCTATCCCAGGTGCTGTTGAGCATTGTCCGGCAGAGTCGTACGCCGATCTCGTTTGACCAGGCTCAGGTCGAGGGGTTGTCGGCGCCGGCGATCAAGGGCTCGTTGAGTGTTGATCAGGCGCTGGAGCAAGCATTGCGCGGCAGTGGCTTGGGGTTTAGCCGCAACAATGGCGTACTGACGTTGCACCCCGTAGCGTCCGCGCCGGCAGCATCCGTTGTGCCGCGTGCGCCGACGTCGACGGGCACGCTGGCGACGGTAGTGGTGACCGGCACTCGCCAGACCAATGTGAAAGCCAGCGAGAGCCTGAGCCCCATCGACGTGGTGAGCAGCGAGCAACTGCAGAGCAGCGGGGCGACTGACCTGCGCGACATGCTGGTCAAGTTGCTGCCCGCGCTGACTCGACAGGCGCAGCCGTTCAATGCCTCAGCCTTGACCCATACCCAGTCGTTGCACGGGCCGGGTTAGCCTTGACCGAAAACGTTTCGCCGACTTTGTCGCGATACACCAGGTCGCTGGGCAACAAATCGCTATTGGCCATGCTGCGCGCGTCGCACAAGGCAAGGGGCGTGCTCAGCACTGTCGCGCCGATGGGGCGCCACACATTGATGATCGCAAAGCGTTTGAGCAGGCGCTGTTCGGCTTCGTCTGGGTCGAGGTGGTCGCGCACTCGGCGAATCGCCGAGCGTTCGGTCTGGTCGTTGTGCACGTAGCGCACCGGCTCGCGCAGGCCACGCGCCTCACGGCCAGGGTCATCGACGCGAATCGTATGGTCGAAAATCACCACCTTCACCGCGCCGGTCTGCTGTTTGAGCAGGACTTCGGTTTCCGGGTAGTAATGCAGGCGCACTTTGTCGTCATCCTCCAGGTTGACCACTGCGCTGGCGTGCTCGACCTTCTCGAAGCCCTCGCGCTGCAGGCTCGCAGGTGTATCCAGCAACCGCGCGTTATGGATGGTCACCTGGGTAGGGTCAAGTACGCCGCTGCGCTGGGCCGCGCCATCGGGTGGCGGGTAGGTGTAGTTCACCGGGCGCTCGCCGGTGTCTTTCAGGTAATTGAGCACGCCGAGCACGGAGGCGGGCGCGAGTTGTGTCTGATGGGTTCCCATAACCATCTCCCGGTGTCAGAACGGTTCCTTGAATGGCCGCAAGTCCAGCTCCTGGGTCCAGGCGCTGCGCGGTTGGGTGTGCAGATACCAATAGGCGTCGGCGATGTCTTCGAGCCGCAATGCGCCGTCTTCGCCCAGCTTGGTCAGGTAGTCGGGCGCACGGCTTTTCACGCGCTCGCCATCGATGGAACCGTCGATGACCACATGGGCGACATGCACATTCTGTGGGCCGAATTCCCGCGCAAATGACTGGCTTACCGAGCGCAGCCCGGCCTTGCCTGCCGCAAACGCGGTGTACGGCGGCTTGCCGCGCAGTGAGGCGGTGGCGCCGGTAAACAACAGGCTGCCGCCACCATTGGCGAGCAAGGTGCGGGTGGCTTCGCGGGCGAATAAAAAACCCCCCAATGTCGAGGCGCGCCAAGTTTGCTCGAACAACTCGGCGCTCAACTCAAGCGCCGGCTTGGACACCGAATTGCCCACGTTGAAGATCGCCGCCCTGAGTGTGCCGAGCTCATTGACCTGGGCGATGGCGGCGAGCACGTCGGCTTCGATACCCAAGTCGGCCACGATTGCATTGGCTTTGCCGCCGTTCGCTTCTATATCAGCCACCACCGTCTGCAACTTGTCCAGGCTCCTGCCGCTGACCGCTACGCGGTAGTCCTCGCGGGCAAAACGCCGTGCTAAGGCTGCACCCAGCCCGGCAACCGCGCCGACCCCGGCAATCCACACCACTGATTCCGCCATGCGCCACATCCTCCAATGGGGTAAGTGGCTAACAATCTACCCATGGCCGGGCGGGAGGAATAAGAATATCGACAGCTAAGGTTATGCCCATGTTCTCAGACGTAAGGGAGCGGAAAGGTGCAGCCTGTGAGCGGCAGGTTCAATGCCCTACCAATTCTTTCAGCAACTCCTCCTTATACCCCTGTAGCACTGATGATGTCCGATCCCTCGGATGGGGCAGGTCTACCCGGATTTCATGCTTGATCCGGCCCGGATGTGCGTCCATCACGATCACTCGATCTCCCAGGTATAACGCCTCTTCAATATCGTGGGTGACCATAATCACCGTGCAACGCTGCTGTACCCAGATGCGTTGCAGCTCGCGTTGCAGGTGCACGCGGGTCAAGGCATCGAGGGCGCCCAGCGGTTCATCCAGTAGCAACACCTTTGGCTTGTTGATCAGCGCCCTGGCGATCGCGGCGCGCTGCGCCATGCCGCCGGAGAGCTGATGGGGGTAGGTATTTTCAAATCCTTCAAGGTTCACCAGCGTGATGTGTTCAGCTACCTGACGGTCTTTCTCCACCTGGGCCAGCTTGTGGTTTTTCAGGGCCAGGGCGATGTTCTGGCTGACGGTCATCCAGGGGAACAGGCGATGGTCCTGGAACACGATGCCGCGTTCCAGGCTGGTGGCGGCGATACGCTTGCCGTCCAGCAAAATATCGCCTCCGTATTCGGCTTCCAGGCCGACAATGAGTCGCAGCAAAGTGGATTTTCCGCAGCCGCTGGCGCCGACAATGCTGACAAACTCGCCAGGGCGCACGTCGAGCTGGATGTCGTGCAACACCGGCAGTGAACGGCCTTCGATCTGGTATGTCTTGTTCAGGCCGCGAATCTGCAGCGCACCGGTTTGCAGGTATAGCGGGGAAGCGATTGCGTTCATATCAGGGCCTTTCAACGGAGGTTGCGCCAGCGCAACAGGTGGCGGCTCAGCAGGGTGAATAACAGGGTCATCAGGTAGCCGAGCAAGCCGATGCACAGCACGCTGAGCACGATCACTTCCATGCGCGAGCCGGCCTCTGCGTTCATCATCAGATTGCCCAGGCCCGCCCCGGAGGACAGGAACAATTCACTGCCTACCGCGGTGACCCAGGCGAATGCCAGCGCGTGCAGCACGCCGGTGGCGATACTCGGCAACGCCGCCGGCAGCAGCACCTGGGTGAATTGCTGAACAGGGGTGAGCACCAGCACCTGGCCAACTTCCCGGTAACGGCGCTCCACATGGCTGAAACCCTGGTAGGTGTTCAGTACCATCGGGTAGAACGCGGCAAGGGTGACGATCAGCACTTTGGAAAACTCGCCGTTGCCGAACCACATCGCAATCAGCGGGATCCAGCCAAGCATCGGTACCTGACGAATCGAGTGGAACAGCGGGCCGATCAAACGGTTGGCTACGCTGGACAGTGCCATCAGCACCCCCAGCATCACGCCGAACACAATGCCCAGTAGCAAGCCACTGCTGGTACGCGCCAGGCTTGCCAGCAGGTTGACCAGTAGTTCGCCGTTGCCGAGCATTTCCAGCAACGCGGGGCCGATTGCCGATAACGGCACGAAGGCATAGGCCCCGGCAGCGTCCTGGCGTGAGGCGTATTCCCAGGCGAGCACCAGCAGCAGTGGCAGCAGCAGTCCTCGGGATTTTTTCAGTAAGGGCAGCATGTGAGGCTCCTAGCGGGTCTGCCAGCGAAACAGGCGCTGTTCTATACGGCGAAAGGCATAGTCGAGGGCAAACCCAATCACCCCGGTCACCACTACACCGACCATCACCACATCGATGCGCAGCATCTGCCGGGCCATCTCGATCATCTGCCCCAGCCCACTGTCGGCCGCCAGCAACTCAGTGGCCACCAGCACCACCCATGCACGGGTCAAGCTGATGCGAAAGCCAGTGATGATCGGCGGCGCGGCGGCGGGCAGAGCCACCAGGCGCACAAAGGTCGGCCAGCGCAAGCGGTACACGTCGGCCACTTCGAAGTAACTGCGCGGAATGCCGCGTACCCCTTCTCCTGCGGCGACTGCCACCGGGAAGAACGCGGTTTTGGCGACGATAATGATCTTGAAGGTTTCATCAATGCCGAACAGCAGCACGAACATCGGTATCAACGCGATGCTGGGGATCTGGCGCAGGGTGTGGAACAGCGGCCCGCAGTACACCTCGACGTTCTTGGACAAGGCCATCAGCACGCCGAAGGCCAAGCCACACAGTGAACCAATGCCAAAGCCCAGGCCGAGCCGCGACAAGCTATTACCCAGGTGTTCGAGCAATTCGCCGCTGGCCAGCAGTTCTTCGAAGGTGTGCAGCACCTGGGCCGGTGGTACTAGCAGGTTGCGCGGGAAAATCCCGAGATGGGCCACCCACGTCCAGACGGCGAGCAAAGCCAGGGGCGAGATCAGCCAGGTGAGAGCGGTGAACAATCGATGGGTGCGCATGGCAAGTCTTTTTCAGCGAAGTACAACGTGTCCATCGCAAAACATGTGCCACAACCCAACCCATCTGTAGGAGCCCGGCTTGCCGGCGATGAGGCCCGTAAGATCAGCTCATGGCAAACGGGCAATTGGTGATGGGGTGCTGCTGGGGCAGCACCCATTCAGCAGCCGCCTCAGAAGTCGTAGCTCACGCTGGTGTAATAAAACGCCCCCTGTGCGCCTTCCGGGCTGGTGATGGAGTATTTCGGTACCCCATACAACTGCGCACCATCGGATTTGTCAGGGTGGGTATCGAACAGATTGATCGCACCCACCGAGACTTTTACGCCCTTGTGGAAGGTATACGACAGGTCGAGATCGGTCACCCATTGCGGGCTGTAGGTTTGATCCAGGCTGGGATTGGTGGCATTGAGGCTTTTCCATTCGCCATAGCGGCGCTGGGCCACGGTCAGGCCCCAGTTTTCATACAGCCAGTTGGCGCTCAGGGTCAGCTTGGTGTCCGGCGTGCCTTCCTCGATCAGGCCCTGTGTGTTGCGCCCGACAATCTGCGAACCCTTGATATTGCCCACATCGCGCAAGCCAGTGATGGTGGTGTCGGTCTTGGCAAAGCCGCCGCTCAGGTTCAGGCGACCCCACTGCTGCAGGTCCCACTGGTAATTGCCGGTCAACTCGATACCGTCGGTGAGGGTGTCGGCGACGTTGGTGTAGAACGCCGCGCTCTGGATATTGGCGTAGGGTGTACCGGCGAAGATCGGCGTGACCACGCTGGCGGGCAACTGGTCGGAAAGGGTGATGCGGTTGTCGATGTTGATGCGGTACGCGTCCACCGTGACCGAGGCATTTTCCAGTGGGCGCCAGACCAGGCCCAGGGAATAGTTGGTCGACTCCTCCGGCTTGAGCGCCTTGCCGCCAAGCGCCTGGGCTTCCGGGCTGTTGGCGCGCAACGTACGTTGTTGCACCTCGACGAAGTTGCCGCTGCCCGGTGGTTGCTCTACCACCTGCACACTGAACGAGGACATGCCGCTCTGCACCAACGAAGGCGCGCGATACCCGGTGCTCGCAGTGGCCCGTGCGGCGATCTGTGGAGTGAAGTCGTAGCGCAGGGACAGTTTGCCGTTGGTGGTGTCGCCAAAGTCCGAATAGTGCTCAGTACGCACCGCCACGCCGGCCTGGAATTTCTCGGTAACCTGGCCCTCGACGTTAATGTAGGCGCCCAGTACCTTGCGATCCAGCGAGGCAGCATCTACCTGGGTGATGCCTGAGTAATAACCTGGAATTCGGCGCCCGGTGATCGGGTCGGCCGTGTTGAACAGCGGGCCGTTCTGCCCGCCCGCCGCTTCACCCGCGCTCAGTTGATAGTTTTCCTTGCGCCAGGCCAGCCCGGCGGAGAGTGTCAGCGGCTTGAACAACAGGTCGGTGGGAAAGTCGCGCACCCAGTCCAGGGTCAAGTTGGTCTGGTCGTTTTCGCGCTCTCCGGTGTAGATCTTCGATGGGCTATTTGTGCCGTAGCTGGGGTTGATCGCATTGCGGTCGGTGGATTTAAGGGTGTTATTACCATGGTTGAGCGCCAGGTCGAATTTGCCCAGACGCTCGTTCTCCCAGCGCAGCCCGCCGGTCACCGCATAATCCTCCAGGCCGTAGCGGGTGATCGGCAAGCGGCCGTCCGGATAGCGCGCCAACGCGTTACTGCCATAGTTGTTACGCAAGGTGGTAGGCGGGTCGAAGAAACCTTCGGCGTCGGTGTTCTTGTGGGAGTAGGTGGCGAAGCCGTAGGCGGTCAGGCTCTCGCCGATGCCGACCTCGCTGTTGGCCACGAAGTTGTACTGGTCCGAGACATTGCCTGCACCCCAACGCCAGGTGCGGTAGCGGTTATTCTGCTCGCGGGGCGTGTTAACACTGGTATCTCCGGGGTAAAAGATCCGGTTGTCGGGGTTCGTGTCGCTGGCCGGGTCCTGGCTGCCGGCGTCGAAGCTCAAGGTCAGGAAGCCGTCGTTGGGCAGCGTGAAACCCTTCCAGCCGTTGAGCTTACGCTGCAGGCCATCGCCTTTGTCATAGCCGCCAAAGCGATAGCCCAGGTTGCCGCCGTCGTCGTTTTCCTTGAGCACAATGTTGATTACCCCCGCGATGGCGTCGGAGCCATATTGGGCTGCGGCGCCGTCGCGCAGGATCTCTACGCGCTGGATCGCACTCAACGGAATCAGGCTCAAGTCCACCGCCGCCGCGCCACGCCCATTCACCAGGCTCTGACGGGTGATATTCGCGCTGCTGTGACGGCGCTTGCCGTTGACCAGCACCAGCACTTGGTCCGACGCCAAGCCACGCAGCGAAGCGCCCTGGGCGATGGAGCCGCCGAAGGCTCCTTGAGGTGATTGTGGGAAGTTGAACGACGGCGACAAGGCGGTGAGGGCGCCGGACAGATCGGTGGCGCCGGTTTGCTGCAATTGCTCGCCAGACAGTACGTCGACGGGTGCTGCGCTTTGCAGGGCGGTCAAGTCGCTGCGGCGGGTGCCTAGTACCACTACGGTGTCCAGGCGATCGTTTTTTGCAGTTGGCTGCGTATCGTCTGCCGCAAATACAGGCCAGGCAAGGCTGCCCATGACCAGCGCAATGGCGCCGGCCAACGGAGTGCGTTGGAACATAAAAAGGTCCTTTCAGAATGTAGGAGCCCGGCTTGCCGGCTCCTACAGGGAGTGGAGGTGTGGTTGGGTTAGAAGCGGCTGGTCACGCTCAGGCCTACGGTGCGAGGGTCGCCGTAGGTGATCACGTACTGGCCCAAGCCACCGTTCGGCCGGCCATGGACTTGGTAGCGGCGGTCGGTGAGGTTGTTGACGAAGCCGGTGACGCTGAGTTTTTCGTCGGTGCTGTACCAGGTCAGGCGACTGTTGGCCAAGGTGTAGTGAGGCTGGCTCAGGTCCTTGTCGGCGCTACTCTGGCGGTCGGCGAGGAAGTATTCCTTGTCGCGGAAACTCACATCCGCCCCCGCCACCAGCTTGCCGCCGATTTCCAGTGGGATGGTGTAGTCGCCGCCCAAGGACACCACATTACGCGGCGAGCGCACGAAGCTGTTGCCGCTATAGTCGCCGGTGACTGCGCCGGTGGTGGGGTTGGTGTTTTTGAAATCGGTGTATTCGCTGTCCAGGAACGAGATCGCTGCGCGCAGGTGCAAGTAGTCGGTGGGTTGGCCTTCCAGTTCCAGCTCGGCACCTTTGACCTTACCCTTGGCGCCGTTGGTCAAGGCGGTTGTCAGTACTCCGTTGTTAACCGTCAGCAGGTTCACCTGAATGTCCGAATAGTCGTAGTAGAAGATATTCGCGTTGGCGGTCAGGCGATGGTTGAACCACTCGGACTTCACGCCGAACTCATAGGCGTCGAGTTGTTCCGGGTCTACCGTGGTCAGTTGCGACAGGCTGGTGGACAACCCGGTGTTGAAACCGCCGGAACGGAAGCCATGGGCGTAGCGGAAAAACACGCGCACGTTGTCGTTGATGCGGTATTCCGGGGTCAGGTCGTAGGTCCAGGCTTCCCAGGTTTTATCCTCCTGGCGATTGCCGTTGCTGCCGGCGGCGGCTAGCGGGATCAATGGGCCGTTGGCGGTGGCGCGGGTCAACTGGGTCAGGCTGAGGTCGATGTCTTTCTTTTCCTGGGTCCAGCGCAGGCCACCGGTCACGCTGAAGTTGTCGGTGAAGTCGTAGGTCAGGTTGCCGAATAGCGCGTAGCTGTCAGTCTTATGGTCGTAGCTCAGGTCACGAAAATCCGTGGCGCCCCCAATCTGGTTCGAACCTGTGCCGTTGGGGGTCGGGCCGGGCTGGATAAAACGCCCGGCGGTGCTATCCAGATCTTCATGGAAATAGTGCGCACCGGCCAGCCAGCGCAGGGTTTCCTGCTGGGGCGAGGCCAGGCGGATTTCCTGGGAATACTGAGCGTATTTGTTGTCTGCGGTGGAGGTCCCGTTGACCTCGTACGGCGTGTAGTCGCCGTCACTGCTGGACTGGCCGCGAATATAGTCATAGGCGCTGATGGACGTGAGGGTGTAGTCGCCCAGGTGCCAATTAAGGGTCAGCGAAGTACCGTCGTGATTGAGCTTGGAATCGTCTTTCACATTGAGCGCGATATCGCGCCCGGCCGGCCGCTGGTAGCCCACGTTGTAATAGCGGCCCAGGGTCAGCGCACCGTTGGCGCCATCGCCCTTGAACTCGCGGCTGTGGATCTTCCACAGCGCGTCCAGGTCGTCGTTGAGCTGGGCGAAGAACTGCAGGCGCACCGCCTTTTTGTTCACGTCACCGTAGGTGTGATCGTCCACCAGGTTCTTCTGGAAACCGTCGCGCTCTTCGGAGTACAGCGAGATCCGCGCGGCGAGTTTCTCATCCACCAGGGCACCGCCGAGGGCGCCGCTGAGGATGCGTTCGTTCTTGCTGCCAAAGCCGATGGTGCCGAAACCGTCGGTGTCGAACGTCGGTTTCTTCGAGATGATATTTACCGCGCCGGCCGTGGTGTTCTTGCCGTAGAGCGTGCCCTGTGGCCCGCGCAGGATCTCGATGCGCTCCAGGTCCCACAGCGGGCCGCCACCGGCAATCGGTGCATTCAGGTACACGTCATCGGCATAAATGCCTACGGGGTAAACCGTGGCCGCACCAGTGTCGCCAGTGCCCAGCCCGCGGATGTACCAGCGCGGGCGACCGTCGCCGTCGGGATTCTTGGCCGAGGCGTTGGGAATGAAGGTGGTGATGTCGCCCATGTCACGTACGCCATCGGCGACGATGCTGGTGCCCTGGACCGCCGATACCGCCACCGGAACCTCTTGAAGGGTTTGCTCGCGGTGTTGCGCGGTGACGGTCACGGTCTTGAGTGACGGCTCGGTCTTGCTGGCGTCGTCTTCAGCGGCGTGCGTGCTGCCGGCGACGAGCAAAGCGAGCCAAAGGCCCTTGGTGATCGGATTGATTTTATGCATTGCAGTCTCCCCCGGAAAATATGTCCTTAAGGGGGGTAGAGCAGAGATCGTGCCAAGAGGATTTCAGTGTTGATACATGATCGTAAGCTACTAATTTTAATTATAAAAAAATATATAAAGCTGAGTTTTATAACTCTTTCAAGAGGCGTGAAAACGACCTGCGGAGGATTCAGCAGAAAGTGCGCGCAGTGTGTTGCTGGAGCAGCAGGGAAAGTGTTGCTAGGCCAACACAGCTGGCACTGATCACACATTAATTGTAGGAGCCCGGCTTGCCGGCGATGGCGTTTTCACGGCTGCCATCGCCGGCAAGCCGGGCTCCTACAGGTAGGGTAGGACTAAACAGCGACGCGCGAAGTGGAACCAATGACTTTTTCCAGCACGCTGAAGTCGATCCAGTCGCGCACATCGAAGCGGCGCGGGATGAAGTTCCAGCGGAACAGGAAGTCGGTGAAATCCTGCAATGCATCGATCGAGCGCGAGTCCAGCGTGGTCCGTAGTCGACGGTGCGCATCTTCACCATAGGCGGCCGTGACCCAGTATTCGCTGGTATTGAGTTCTTTGGCGAGAAAGCGCCGGGTTTCATCCGGGTTGGCCCAGGCCCACTGCTCGGTGCGCAGCACGGTATCGACGATTTTCACGCTGGCATCGAAATGCTCTTGCAGCAGGTTGATATCCACGGTGAGGGCGCGCGGCGTGCCGTTGTTGCTGCGGATCAACGGGTCAGGGTGCGAGCCAGTATCTACTACGACATGCAAGCCGAACTCATTGGCCAAGTGCACAGCGTGGGCGCCCTTGAGAAAGATTGCGTCGATATCGCCGCGCAGCAGGCCGATCAGTTCATTGTTGCGCCGGCTGAAGCGGCTGACCCCCAGTCCGATTTCGGGGCCATACACATAGGAGGTCTGGTTATCGCTGTAGGTCCCGCCATAGGGGTAATCCACCAGCTCCACGTCCGACACGTTCAAACCTTCGAGTTTGAGTGCGTTTTCCAGGCCACGCAGGGCCTGGGCACGCGTGAAGTCGATCTGTACGTTGGCCCACTTGGGCAGACCGAAACGGCGGTTTTTCAGGTCGCGTACGTTCTTAACACCGCTCTCTGCGGTGGTGAGGATCAACTGCACCTCGTCGCTCCACGACAACCCCAGCACGCGGGTTTCGACGCCACTGGCGTAGGCCCAGATCGCCGGGATATTGCCACCGTGGCGCACCGAATTCTGCAGATGATGGTCATAGTGGGCTTCGCGCACTTCCCGCTCGGTGGACTCGCGCAACGATTGGATATTGGTGCCAAAGGGCAGGAAGGCTTCGGCCAGTCGCCCGGACTGCACCGCGATGCCAAGCCCGGTGGGGACCGGGCTGTGGGTATACCAGAGAGTATCGAGTGGTTTGCTCATAAAATTCTTCGTTCAAATCCATGAAATGTTCGCACATTGCAGGAGCCCGGCTTGCTGGCGATGGCGCCCGTGAATGATGCAGTAATCATTAGGAGGCCATCGCTGGCAACCCAGCTCCTGCAGCGTTGGCGTTGTCGTTGAGCACAGTGTTCAACGGCCGTGCATCGATCCATTCACGCACATCGAAGCGCTGTGGAATAAAGCGCCAACGGTGCAAAAAGTTGGTGAAGTCCTGCAGGGCAGCAATCGCCTGTTCATCCAGCTCGGTACGCAGGCGCAGGTGCGCGTCGTGGCCATAGGCGGCTGTCACCCAATACTCGCTGCTGTTGGTTTCCCGCGCCAGGTAACGGCGGGTGTCTTCCGGGTGGGTATGGGCCCACTGTTCGGCGCGCAGCACCGCGTCGAGGATGCCAGTGGCCACGTCAAAATGGTTCTCCAGCAGGTTCAGGTCTACCGCCAGCGTGCGTGGGGTGCCGTTGTTGCTGCGGATCAGTGGGTCGGGGTGGGCGCCTGTATCGATCACGATATGCAGGCCGAAATCATGGGCGTGCTGGGCGGCGCTGGCGCCCTTGAGGAAAATTGCATCCACCTCGCCGCGCAGCAGGCCGATCAGTTCCAGGTTGCGCGCGCTGACCTGGGTGTTAACCGGCGTGCCGGCTACATTGCGCACGGCGCTGTCACTGAAGGTACCGCCGTAGCGGAAGTTGACAAGCTTCACATCGCCGACTTTCAAGCCTTCCAGCGACAGCGCGTTTTCCAGGCCGCGCAGGGCCTGGGCGCGGGTGAAGTCGATTTGAACGCCGGCCCAGTCCGGCAAGCCGAAGGTGCGGCCGTTGAGGTCCTTGACGGTCTTGATGCCGCTGTCCGGGCGGGTCAGGATCAGTTGCACTTCATCCGCCCAGGACAAGCCGATCACCCGGGTTTCGCGGCCTTGGGCGCGGGCCCAGATCGCCGGGATATTGCCGCCATGGCGCACCGAGTTCTGCAAGGTGTGGTCGAAGTGCGACTCGCGCACGGCCTTGTCATTCGATTCGCGCAGGGACTGCACCTCGGTGCCCAAGGCGCCGACGGTGTCTTGCAACCAGCCCTTTTGTACGGCGATGCCCAGCCCGGTTGGCACAGGACAACGGGTATACCAGAGAGTGTCGAGGGGTTGTGTCATCAGAGGTTCTCCCCCAGCGCTTAGGCGCTGGCTTTCAAAGGTTGGATCGCCGGGCGTTGGTGCACCAGCGGCAATACTTCCTGGCCAATGCGCAAGGCCTCCTCAAGGTGCGGGTTGCCGGCAAGGATAAAGGTCGAGAAGCCAGCGTCGCGGTATTCCACCAGGCGCTCGGCGATGTTTTCGTGGCTGCCCACCAGGCCGACGGTGGGTCCCGGCTTGGCCTTGGCGAAACCAGCCCAGAGGTTGGGGCCGATGGTCAGGTCGTCGAAGCGGTCGACGTTCTGGTGATAGGCGGTCTGCCGCGCGCCGCCGACTGAATCCGAACCGCTGGTAAAACCTTTGGCAACTGTACTGGTCTTGCCTTCGAGTTTGTCGAATTGGCGTCGCAGGTCTTTCCAGGCCAGCTCTTCGGTCTCACGGGCGAACAGGTCGACCCGCAGGCCGAAACGTACCGTGCGCCCTTGTTTGTCAGCCAACTCGCGTACGCGCTCGATATGCGGCTTGAGCTTGTCGATGGGCTCGGCCCAATTCAGGTACACGTCGGCGTGTTTGGCGGCAACGCCCAACGCAGCATCGGAGAATCCGGAGAAGTAAACTCCTGGCTTGCGCTCATGACGCAGGCCGGTGGGCAGGGCACCGTTTTCCAGTTGGTAGATCTCACCGTCGTAGGAGAATTTTTCGTTCTTCCACAGGCCCTGGATGATGTCCAGGAATTCGCCGGTGCGCTTGTAGCGCAGGTCATGTTCGAGGAAATCACCATTGGCGCGCTGGCTCGCGGGGTTACCTCCGGTGATGATGTTCCACTCCAGGCGGCCACGGCTGAGGTTCTGCAGGATCGCGGCTTGCTGCGCGGCGTAGGCGGGCAGGGTCCAGGTGGCTTGGAAGGCGATCAGGAACTTGATGCGCCGGGTTTCGCGGGCCAGCGCTGCAGCGGCGATCCAGGGCTCGGGGCCAGTGGGCAGCAGGGCGCCTTCAAAACCTGCAAGTTCGGCGGCCTTGGCCACTTGGGCGATGTAGTCGATGTAGGTGAAGTCATCCGGCTCGCCGTTGGGTAATCGCCCCGGGGCGATGTTGCCAGGCCGGTAGTCGGGGTTGCCACGGTTGTGTTTGTCGGTGGTCAGTTGCGGACCGTCGGTGCCCAACGGCAGGCGCCAGAAAAATTCAGTGCTCATGGGTGCTCCTGATTTGAGTCGTGCAAGGGGCGCAGACCTGATGCGCAAGGTCTGTGCAACGTGCATGCCATGGGCGCTTCGGCCAGTGGCTACGGGGGGAACCGCACTTCAGAAGAAGAGGGCTGCTGCTGTAGCAGCAGCCTCCCAGCAACCAATGCTGGACGCGCAACATAGGCTTTCAGGGGGCCGGCAAGCCGGCTCCTACAGGGCGATGGCGTCAGGTTGATGGGCGCTGAGCAGGTAGGTGTGGTACAGCGCTGCATAGGGCCCGACCTGTCCGATCAATTGCTGGTGTGGCCCCAGTTCCACCACTTGGCCGTGGCGTACGACGGCAATCCGGTCGGCATCCCGAATTGTTGCCAGGCGGTGGGCGATGATGATTGCCGTACGCCCCTCACACAGGCGTCGCAAGGCCCGTTGGATACGCCGTTCGGTATGAATATCGACCGCCGACGTCGCCTCATCCAGAACCAGCACCGCCGGGTCCGCCAGGTACGCGCGCACCAGGCACACCAGTTGCCGCTGGCCATGGCTCAGATGAGCCCCCAGCGGCCCTACTTCAGTGTGGTACTGATGGGGCAGGCGTTCCAGAACTTCATCGGCGCCCAGTTCACGGGCAGCGGCGACCAGCGTTGCATCATCGGCATGGGGCGCGGCCAGGCGCAGGTTGTCGAGGATGCTGCCGCTGAACAGTACATTGTCCTGCAACACCACGCCCACATGGCGACGCAAGGTGTGTTGCGCCAGGTCGCGCACATTGATGCCGTCGAGTCGCACGGCGCCGGCTTGGACTTCGTAGAAGCGTGTCAGCAGTTGCACCAAGGTACTTTTGCCGTGGCCGGACGGGCCGACGATCGCCAGCACTTCTCCGGCTGGAATATGCAGGCTCAAGCCTTTGATTACGGGCGCCTGACCATAACCGAACTCCACTTGGTCAAACTGCACTTCTCCACGGGCGCGCTCCAATGCGCGGGGGGTAGCGCTGTCGACGATCTGCGGGCGCGTGTCAAGCAACAGGAAGATCCGCTGGGCCGACGCCGAACCCGTGGCGTAGCGTTCAAACAGGTCCGACAGCTCCTGCAATGGCCCCAGGAACAGAAACACGTAGAACAGGCTTTCTGCCACCTGGCCGACACTGACTTCACCCGCCGCCAACCCATACGCACCCACCAGCAATAACAGCGCGATGCCTGCTGAACTGAGCAGTGCGGTAAACGGTGCAAACCACGACGAGCGCAAACTGCCGCGAATCAGCGCATGGTTGAAATCATCCAGCAGCACGCGATAGCGCTGCAGGTTCGGCGCCTCCTGGGCGCACTGTTGCAGCAAGCGCGCACCGCTGACACTTTCCACCAAGTGCGCAGTAAAGCGGCTGCGGTTCTCCGCGACCTTGGCCCAGTTGCGCTGGGAAATACGCTTGAAGCTCCATGTCGCGAGCACCAGCAATGGCACCGTCGCCACCAGGCTGAGGAAGAACCGTGGGTCGATGCGCCAGAGCATTACCGAGGCCAGGCCGCAGCGCAGCACGGCGCCCAGCAACTCCGGCGGACCCTGGATCACCAGCGGTTCGAGGGCGTCGACATCGCGGTCGACCCGGGAAATGATGCGCCCTGCACGGGTCAGGTCGAAGTAGCTCACGCTTAGGTTCTGCACATGGGCAAACACCTGCACGCGCAAGGCATTCAACACGCGGATCGCCGCGCCGCCGGCAACAAACTGCGAGACGCCGGCCAGCAGGAAACGCGCCAGCCAACTTGTCGCCAGGCCCAGGCCTAGCCATAGCACCAGGTTTTCCTCCAGCAGCCAGTGATCGGCTTGCCGGATCAGCCCTCGGTCCAGCAGCTCGCGTACAAACCAGGGCCGCAGGAACACGGTGAACACCAGTAGGATCTCAATGCCGATAACAGCCGCAATTTGCCGACGGATCGGTCGCAGCAACGGCAGCAAGCGCTTGAACATGCCACGATCGAGGACCTTTTTCGCCAGCATTTCTTCGATTTCGATATCGCTCAAGGCTTTGCCTGGCAGCGGGTTAGCCATTGTCTACCCCCAGCAGGTCGCGGTAGTGCGCATTGGTTGATTGCAGTTCAGCATGGGTGCCTTGGGCGGTGATCCTACCGTCGTCCAGCATCAGCACGCGGTCGGCCAGCAGGATGGTCGAGAGCTTGCTGGAGATCACCAGCACCGTGGTGCCGCGCAGGTGTCCAAGGTTGTGCAGCACCTGGCGCTCGCTGATGGCGTCGAGGGCGCTGGTGGCGTCGTCCAGGCACAGGATGTCGGGTTTTCCGAGCAGCGCGCGGGCCAGGCACAGGCGTTGGCGCTGGCCGCCGGATAAGGTCACGCCCCTATCGCCGAGAGGGGTTTCAAGGCCCAGGGGCAGGCGCTGCAGGACATCTTCAGCAGCGGCTTGATGCAACGCTTCGCGCAGTTCTTCGTCAGTGGCATTAGGCGCGGTCAGGCGCAGGTTGGCCGCCAGGCTGCCGGCAAACAGGAAACTCTCCTGGGGTACCACATGCACTCGCTGACGCAGCGGGCCCAGTTGCAGGTTACGGATGTCATGCCAGCCGTCGTTGTCCGAACCGAGCAACAGGCGCCCGGCGGTTACATCGGTCAGGCGTGGCAGTAAGCTGGCGAGCAGGCTCTTACCGGTACCGGTTGCGCCCACCAGCGCGACGATTTCACCCGGCTGCAATGTCAGCGAACAGCCGTGCAAAATGTCGCGGCCACCACCGGGCGCGGTCACGCTGACCTGTTCCAACTTCAGTCCCAGTGGGCTGGCGGGTAGGGTGGCAGCACCACTGCGGATCGCGGCTGGGGCGTCCAGCAGTTGCCAGATGCGTTCCGCACTGGCGCGGGCATCGGCGAAGGTCTGCATTACCCGGCCGATGCCCTCTATACGAAACACCAGGGTGGTGGCGATCAGCAGCGAAGTGACCAATTCGCCGATTCCCAGTTGACCGGTCGCCACAAGGTGCGCGCCGTATACCAGGATCCAGACGTGACCCAGCGCCACTACGGCCTGGGGCAGCGGAATACGTGAGCTGGAATAAGCCAGGGCCTGGCGCGCCAACGCAGCAAACACCGCCACCTGATCTGCAAAGCCCTTGATACGCCGCTGTTCCAGGGCGAACGACTTGATCACCCGTACGCCGCCAATGCCTTCGCTCAGGTCCTGGTTGACCCGGTCATAGGCGCTACCGACCGCGCGATCCAGGCTCACCAGCTGTTCGGTCTGACGCACGAAAATCGCCAAGCCGGTCACCGTCAGCAACAGCGGCACCAGCCCTAGCAGCGGGTTGTACCAGCTCAGCAGGCCAACCGTGGCCAGCACCACCAGCGGTGTCTCTACCAACTGCCGCCAGAAAGTGATCAATGCGTCGCGCACTTTGTCGGCATCACGGGTGGTGCGGGTGATCATTTCACCCATGCCGTGCTGCCAGTGATAGCCCAGGTGCAGGCTTTGCACCTGGGCCAGGATGCGTGAGCGCAGGCGCGTCAGCAGTTCCTGGCTGATCACCAGCGACAACACGCTGGCGATGTATTGCAGCACGCCACGGCCCAGGGCCACGGCAAGCATCAGGCCCAGCCAGTACCAGCCAAGGCCGGCATCCAGGCTGCCGTCGCTGAGGCGTACCACGGCACGTCCGGCGCTCACGTCATTGACTGCATGGCCGATCAGCCATTGCTGCCAGACCAGGCCCAGGTTGATGGCCACGTACAGCGCCGCCACCAGAGTGAATCGCCAGGGCATTTCCTTATAGATCGCCAGGCTGCGTAGAAGAGGGTGTCGTTCGATCATGAAAAGCTCATTGGCATAAACGGCGTATAAGGGCACACACAAAACCCTACGGTGATTTATTTGCGTGTAGCGCCCTGGGTTTCCTTGGCGTTGAGGATCGCGGTGTATTCACCGGGGTCCACGCCATTGAGGTAGTAGTTGCCCACATGGTGCAGGCGCCAGCGGATCGGGTCGTGGGTGGTGTGCACCCGGGCATTGCGCCAGAAGCGGTCGAGGTTCCATTTGCTCAGCGATGAACTGGCCCCCAGCAGCGAGAAGATATCGCTGGAGATCTTCAGCGAGGCGCTGTCCGAATGGGCACGGGCAGTGGCCACCGAAAGGATCAGCTCGTCTTGCAGCTCTTTGTTTTCCGGGGCTTGCTCATGGCGGTCAAATATCCGTGCCGCATCGCGCAGCAGGGATTCAGCGGCGCGCAGGGCCACGGCGTATTCGCCAATCTGTTTGATGATGTGCGGCTCCTCATTGGCATGGTCTACGCCGCTTTCTACCCAAGGCCGAGCGTTGTGCTTGAGGTAGTCGACGGCCGCCGACAACGCGCCGGCCGCGATACCCGTATCAATGGCCGCGTGAAGGATCTGCGGGAAGGTCAACCCCGTACGTTTCATTGGGCCCTTGCGGCGTGAAACAAAATCCTCATCCAGCACGATATTGTCGAAGTTCACCGTGCCACTCACCGAGTTGTTCTGGCCGAAGGCGTCCCAGTCGTCCACCAGGGTCAGGCCTGGCGTGTTGCGGTTGAGCAGTACGCCGGCACCGCCGTCATCCGAGGCGGCCGTGAGGGAGATCCATTCGGCCAGGTAAGAGCCCGTGGAGTAAAACTTGCTGCCATTGAGTACCAGGGCGCCGTCCTCGCGGCGTTCGACGCGGGTCTTGAGGGCGAACTTGTTCTTGCCGCCTACCTCGGCCAGGGCGTTGCCGAAACGCTTGCCAGCCAGGACATCGCTGACCAGCCGATCGAGTACTGCATCCGGGTAACCGTTGAAAATCCCGCGCAGCATCACATTGTGGATTTGCAGCAGTTGCCCGACGCCGCCGTCGGCCACCGAAATGATGCGCACGGTTTCGACGATGGTCTGCACCGATGCGCCCAGGCCGCCGAAGGCCTTAGGTACACCGATGGCGGTGATGCCGCTTTCGGACAGCAATTGCGCCTGGCGCCAGGGCAGTTGGCCATTTTGCTGGGTGTCGGCGGCAATGCTGGCGATCTCCACGGCGATTTCTCTGGCGGCGTCGATGGCCTCGGTTTCGCTGTGCAGGTGGCGGGCGGGCGCCTGTTCATACGTTGTCATTCATTCATCCTTTGGTTTGCCCCGTTCCTCTATGGCTGTGCGTCATCGTTGACGAACATCGCCGGCAAGCCGGCTCCTGCGGGGAGGTTGGTGTTGGGAGGGCTTGAGCAAGTTCTGCGCCAACGAGCAAACCCCTGCTGTACGGGGGAGGGGGGCGTGCCGGTTTGCTGCTGGGGAAGCAGCGTCGTGAAACGGCTGCTGGAAGAGCAGCAGTGCTGTTGGCAGGCCAGCAGTCGCGTTTGGATGTTTGTTTCCATGTCCTTGTAAACCGGGGCTTTGAGCGATTGGCACGCCCTCTGCAATACCCCCTCCACTGACTTGCCCAATTTAATGGAGCTGCCCATGACACTTTCCGCTGTCCTGTCCACACCTGAGCTTGAGCAGATCTGGTTTACCCGTTGCCCGGTGCCGACTGCGTCCGGCATCGCCTATAAGCTGGGCTGGTTGACCGAGGAGTTCGCACCCGACGGCCTGCCGGTGTCCACCTTGCAGGAGGCGCGTCAGTTGGGCCGGCACCACTATGATCACGATTTGCCGGGGCTGTTTCGCGAAGGCGGCAACGTCCCTGCATTGGCCGCTCGTGCTGCGGGTGCGCCGAGCCGCTTGATCGGGCTGACCTGGATCGAGGAATGGCAGACCATCCTGGTCCGCCCGGACTCCGGCATCACCCGTCCCGCAGACCTCAAAGGCAAGCGCCTGGCCCTGCCGGCCTGGGGTGAAAACCGTCCCGGCAGCATCGCCCGCGCCATGAGCCTGCATGGCTATAAGGGCGCATTGAGCCTGGCCGGACTGGGGTTTGATGATGTGGAACTGGTGGAAGTGGCATTGCAGGACCAGGAACAAGCGCCTGACCCGCAGCAAGGTTTGCAGCGCTTGTGGTCCGGCCTGGATTACCTGGTGCGTGGAGAGGTGGATGCGGTTTACGTCAAGGGTGCTTCGGCGGCCGACGCCGCACGCCGCCTGGGGCTGGTGGTGGGGATCGACTTGGACCTGATCGCCGAGCCGCGCTACCGCATCAACAACGGCACGCCGCGTCCGATCACCGTTCACCAGAGCCTGCTGGACAACCACTTTGACCTGGTGGTGCGCTTTCTCGCGCAAACCCTCAGCGCCGCCGATTGGGCGGCCAACAACCGCGACAGCCTGAACGCCATTCTAGAAGAAGAAACTCGCGCCGGCAGTGCCGGTGTGGCCGAGGCTTATCGCGGTGATTTCCACACCACCCTGGCGCCGGACCTGTCTGCCCAGCGCCTGGAATTCCTCGATATCCAGAAAGATTTCCTCTACCTGCACGGCTTCCTGGAGCGCGATTTTGTGATCGCCGACTGGGTCGACCCGCGCCCCCTGCAAGCTGCCCATGAACTGTTGGCCAAGCGCCGCGCCTGAATCCGGAGAATCCCCATGACTGCCATTGCCCACGCACAACCGATCAGCCAGGAACTGCAAACCTTTATCGATAGGGTCCTGCTGGAAGCCGAAGAAGCCTTCACCGTATTCCGTGAAACAAACACTATCACCGCTGCTGGGACCGTCGGCTTTATCGAACGCGTACCTGGCCAGGAACTGTTGGTATCGGTGAATTACGGAGGCCCGTGGAACTACCGCAAACCGCTGCAAGCCACGGTTACCGACTTTGCCGGCAACGTGGTTTTTGGCAAAGGCAAGGGCGGTCTGGGGCGCTACACCAAGCTGTTCCAGCAACACCCGAATGTGACCACCGTGTCCCACGTGCATTCGCCGTACCTGGGCGCCTGGGCCCAGACCCACCGCACCTTGCCATTCCATTACGTGCCGGTGCAGCGCTACCAGTTGGCCCGTGAACTGCCGGTGTATATCGACCGTCGCCAACAGGAAGTGGACTTTATCCTCGACAAGATCGCCGAGAACCCCTTCAACCTGGCGATCCTGGAGGCCAATGGCGGCTCCACCGTGTGGGGCAAGCAAGGCCTGCGCGCTACCGCCGAATTCATCCTGTTGCTCGAGGAGGGTGCACAACTGCAATTGCTTGCCGATGCGCTCGGTGGCTCACGGGCCTACGGGCCGGGCGTGTTGACCCAGCAATGGAAAATGAGCGGCCTGTTCGAACAAGCCACGGCACTGGGCCTGGTCCCGGCCATCGACCGCCGCTAACGCCTTACCAGCTCCCACAGGGTTCTCTATTTCAAGGATGTTTTTTATGGCTGTAAAAATTCTTTGGTACTTGACCACGCCCGATGGCCCGTACCCATGGGAGCCGGAAGGCCGTTGGAACACTGATTTCCAGCACCTCAAGCAGCTCGCCGTGGCCAGTGATCGCCTGGGCTACTACGGTTCGCTGCTCGGTTCCAGCCCCAATGAAAGCCTGGCGGTGGCCGCGTCGTTGATCGACGCCACCCAGCGCCTACGTTTTCTGGTGGCGCAGCACCCGGGCGAGTTATCGCCAGCGGTGTTGGCCAAGTGGGCGCTGACCTTCGATCAGTTCTCCAATGGCCGCCTGCTGTTCAACGTGGTCAATGGCAATGACGCAGGCCTGGCGACACTTGGGGTGCACTACCCGCATGACGAGCGATACGCCTTCAGCCTGGAATACTGGCGGGCGTTCCAGGGTTTCTACGCCGGCGACACGCGTGGCTATGACGGTGAGTACGTCAAGCTCGCACCGCGTTCGCCGGGCGCAGCCAACCATCCGCTGGGCGGCTGGCATCCGCCTTACCAGAAGCCGGGCATCCCGTTGTGGGGCGCCGGAACCTCAGGGCCTGGCGTCGAGCATTCGGTGCAATTGCTCGACGTGTATCTGAGCTTCGCCAATACTCCGCCAAAACTCGGCGACAAGTTTCGCAAAGTCGCCGCTGAAGCGGCGAAGATCGGTCGCGAACTGACCTTCGGCACACGCTTGCAAATCATCGTGCGCGAGACCGAGGAAGAAGCCTGGGCCCACGCCGAAAGACTCCTGCAACGCACCTCGCTGCAAACTGCGCGCAACGCCATCGAGCGCCAGTTGCCGGCCGGTGTGAGCCTGGAAGATTTCCACAGCGACGACCCGCAGACCCAGCGTAACGTCGAGACCATTCGCGCCGGGCGTTTGCCGACCGCGCGTGAGCTGGAGATCTATCCTAACGTATGGCTTGGCCCGAGCCTATTCGGTTTCAATATCCTCGGGCCGGCCGCTGGTACCTACTTGGTGGGCAGCGCGGAACAGGTCGCCGAGCGCATCCGCGAATACGAAGCCCAGGGCACTTCCTCGTTCATTCTGTCTGGCTTCCCGCTGATCGATGAAGCGCACCGCGTGGCCGACCTGCTGTTCCCGCTGCTGGACCTGGACCACGGCTTTGAAGCGCCGCGTCTGGGTGTCAGCCAAAAGTCGCCGCAGCGCCAAGAGGCTTGAACCATGAGTGATGGATTTTCTCGCCGGGTGTTTCTCGGCAACAGCTTGGCCATCGGCGGTGGTTTGCTGTTGGGCGGCTGCGACAGCGGCACGACGACTCAGGGTGCCGCCGTACTGAGCGGTAAGCCCGTCAGCGGTGGGCGCCTGCGCATTGGCATTATCGATGGCGATCAGTCTGGCAACCTGGATGCCCATAAACCGGTGGGCGGCGGGATCATTCGTGGCTGGGCGCTGTACAGCAAGTTCTGGGAATGGAACACCGATGTCAGCACACGCCTGGCCCTGGCCGAGTTCGCCGAACCGAATGCCGATGCGAGTGCCTGGACCATCCGCATCAAGCCGGACCTGGAGTTTCACCATGGCAAGACCATCGGCGCTGACGACATGCTGTTTTCGTTGTTGCGCCTTACCGATCCCAAGCTGGCATCGCCGTTTGCCGGCCTGGTCGGTGCCATTGATCGCAATGCCTTACGCAAGCTGGATGAGCGCACCATCGAAATCCGCTTCAAGCAAGGCCAGAGCTTCTTCCCTCTGGATGAAACCCTGATCAGCTTTGGCGGCATCGTCCCCACCGACTATGACCCCATCACCAATCCGGTAGGTGCCGGCCCTTATAGGCTCAAGCGTTTCGTACCCGGCCAGCGCTCGTTGTACACGCGGTTTGAGAATTACTACAAACCCGGCCAGCCTTATGCCGATGAGCTGGAAATCATCGAGTTCAAGGACCAGGTCTCCCGTGTTGCCGCGTTGCGCGCCGGACAGATCGATGTGGCCAGCGGTGTGCAGGCCGAGCACAGTGCGTTGCTCAAAGCCGACTCACGCTTGTCGTTGTGCGTGTCGCCAAGCACTTCGTTTACCGGTTTCAATCTCAACCTGGCCAAGCCGCCCTTCGATGATGTGCGGGTGCGCCATGCGTTTCGCTTGCTGGCGGATCGGCAAGAGCTGGTGGACCGTGGCCTCAACGGTTTCGGTCGCATTGCCAATGACCTGTATTCACCTCACGATCCCACCTACAACCATGCGATTGCCCAGCGGCCGTATGATCTGGAGCAGGCCCGCTCGCTGCTGCGTCAGGCCGGGCAGACGGATTTACGCGTGGAACTGACCACCACGCCTGGGCCCGGTGTAAACGCCGCGCTGGTGTTGGCCCAGCAAGCGAAAAAGGCCGGTGTCCAGATACGCGTGACCCAAGTGGATGGCGCTGTGTTCAACGGCCCGCAGCGTGAGCAGTGGCAAGTGTCGCCGGGTTCTACGCCAGCCCGGGGTTTCCTGGCCTCGGCACTGCACAACGACGCACCGCTGGCGATCTACAACCGCAGCAACTTCCATGACCCGCGTTTTGATGACCTCTACCGTAAGGCCCTTGCGCAGCCAGACCTGGAACTGCGTAAAGGCCTGGTACACGAGGCCCAGCAGATTCAACACGTGCGCGGCGGATTGCTGATTTGGGGCTTCAACGATGTGCTGGACGCCGCCTCGGTCAAGGTCGGCGGTTTGGCGCCAGAGCAGACCACCTTCGCTTCCTGGCGGTTTGACGAACTGTGGTTGAAGCATGCTTGAGCCGTCTGCCAATCCTCCACGCACGCCTGCTTGGTTGTCATGGTTTATCGGGCGCCTGGGTTACGGCCTGCTGACGGCCTGGGTAATCAGCCTGGTGGTATTCATCGCCACCCAGGCACTGCCATCCGACCCCGCGCGGGTGATCCTCGGCCCGGACGCGCCGCTGGAAAGCATCCTTACCCTGCAACACCAGTTGGGGCTCGACCAGCCAATCCTGTGGCAATACCTGCGCTGGCTCGGCAGCGTCTTGTGCGGGGACCTCGGGGTTTCCCTGGACTCCAACGCGCCGGTCAGCCATGTCCTGTGGGGGCGTTTGGGCTACACACTGGCGTTGCTAGTCGGAGTGATCACCGTGGTAGTGCCTGGCGCACTGGCCCTTGGCGTGGCCCTGGCATTGCGACGCGACAGCTGGCTGGATCGCTGGAGCCTGTCGTTGCTGATCTTTCTGAAAGCCACGCCGGGGTTTCTGCTGGCGATTGGCCTGGTATTGCTGTTTTCCATGCCGCACATGGATTTCTTACCCGCGGTATCGATCCTGGATCCCGACCTGTCGCTGCTGCGCCAACTCAAGTCTCTGGTATTGCCGATATTCGCCTTGAGCCTCACTGCATTGCCGTACCTCACGCGCATGGTAAGGGCCGCCGTGATCGAGGCCCAGGAGTCCGATTACGTGATTGCCGCCAGGCTACGCGGCATTCCGCAGCGGCGGATTGTCTGGTACCACACTTTGCCCAATGCGCTGGTACCGGCGATCCAGGGTGTGGCGCTGACCTTGCGTACGTTGATCGGAGGCGCAGTGCTGGCGGAAGTCATCTTCAGCTATCCCGGTATCGGCACCGCGCTGAACGCCGCGATCCAGATGCGCGACCTGCCGATGATCCAGGCGATTGTGCTGGTGATCACCCTCGCGGTGGTGCTGATCAACCTACTGGCCGACCTATTGACCGTACTGCTTACACCCAAGCTGCGCACCGCACGGCGGGTGACCCTGATTCAACGCAACCGAAGGGGAATAACCCCGTGGTGGCGCCGCTCCCGAGGTGATGCATGAGTGCCCGTCGATGGTTGGCCGAACCACAAACACGTAAGGGCGCGTTGATCACTTTGCTGGTGGTGGTCGTGGCGCTGTTCGGGCCTTGGTTGGCACCTCACGGGTCGACGGACATGGTCGGTCCTGTCTACGGCGCGCCTGCAGGTGATGCGTGGCTAGGGTATGACTTCCTGGGGCATGACGTGCTGTCGCGGTTGCTCAGCGGTGGTTTGTCGGTGCTGTGGATGTCGGTCGCAGCCGCTAGTATTGCACTGGCGGTGGGTACTACGTTGGGGTTGCTGGCGGGTTTGTCGCGTCGGCGCCTGGATCAGTTTATTACCTGGTCGGCGGATGTGTCCCTGGCGTTCCCCGACCTGATTCTGGTGCTGCTGATTGTGTCCATGTTGGGGCGCGCACCGTGGTTGATCGTGCTGACAGTCTCCATCGCCTTTATACCGGGCGTTATCCGTTTGGCGCGGGCGAGTGCGGTAGCAGTGGCAGGTCAGGAGTTCGTTGAAGCGGCGCAAATGATGGGCTATTCGCGACGCCGAATTCTGTTCAAGGAGATCCTGCCGAACATCCTCACGCCCCTGCTGGTGCATTTCGGCAACATGCTGACCTGGGGTGTGGGCATGCTGTCGGGCCTGAGTTTTCTTGGCTACGGCGTGGCGCCACCCACCGCTGACTGGGGGCTGATGATCAATGAAAACCAGGCCGGCCTGCTGGTGCAACCCTGGGCCGTATTGGCTCCGGCGGTGCTGATCGGTGTGTTTGCCTACGGCACCAATATTTTGGCTGAAGGCATCGGCCGCAGCAGCGCAAGGCTGGGAGACACACAAGCATGAATGCGATTACCGAAATCGAAGCCGGGGTGTTGCAGGTCCGCGACCTGCGGGTGGAATTGCCGGGGCATGTAGATGTGGTGTCGGGCATCTCGTTCAGCCTGGCTGCCGGGGAAATTCTCGGTTTGGTGGGGGAGTCGGGCTCGGGCAAGACCACCTTGGCGACTGCGTTGCTGGCACATGCTCGGCGCGGTGCACGGATTGTCGGCGGACAGGTGCACGTAGGTGACCAGGCATTGTTGAGCCTGGAAGGCGAAGCCTTGCGCCGTGCCCGTGGCAGCCTGATCGGTTATGTCGCCCAGGACCCGGCCACCGCGCTCAATCCGGCACTGCGCATCGGTCACCTGTTGCGTGAGACCTTAGCGGCGCATCCTTCTGGGCTTGACCGCGAGGCGCAACAGCAGCGCCTCATCGAGACCCTGCGTGATGTCGGCTTGCCGGATGATCACGGGTTTCTGCGGCGCTTTCCCCATCAACTGTCCGGCGGCCAGCAGCAACGGGTGATGCTGGCGCTGGCTTTTGTGCTGCGCCCGCGCCTGATCGTGCTGGACGAGCCGACCACTGCGCTGGACGTCAGCACCCAGGCGCATATCCTCGCCACGCTGCATCGGCTGTGCAAAAGCCAGGGCGTAGCGGCGGTGTATGTGTCCCACGACCTGGCGGTGATCAAGGACCTGGTGGACCGGGTGATGGTGATGTACGCCGGGCGCATCGTTGAAACGGCGACGCGGGATGAGTTGTTCAGTCGACCGTCCCATCCCTATACCCGAGGGTTGCTGGCGGCGATTCCGGATGTAGCGGGACGGCGCGAATTGACGGCGATTGCCGGGCATGCACCGGCGCCGGGGCGTCGGCCCCAGGGATGCAGTTTCGGGCCGCGTTGTGAGCGGTTTACGGCTGGGTGCGCGGTGGCTGAGCCGTTATTGCAGATGAACGCGGCCGGTCGTGGGGTGGCTTGCCTGGCGCCTTACGATCAGGCGTTACAGGTCAAGGCACTCGCGCCAATTGCGGCCTTGAAGGGCCGGGTAGAGCGGTCACTGTTGTCGGTCAGAGGCTTGAACGTCGCCTATGACCGGCAGGTGTTGTTCGATGTCTCGCTGCAGGTGCAACCGGGTGAATGCCTGGCGATTGTGGGTGAGTCGGGCTCGGGCAAGACCAGCCTGGCGCGGGCTATTGCTGGCCTTGGGGAGAATGCCGAGGGGGCACTGGACTACGCCGGCCGGCATTTACCGTTGCACGCCCGCCAGCGCGATGCAGGCCTGCGCCACCAGATTCAATACATCTTCCAGAATCCATATCGTGCGTTGAACCCACGGCAAACCGTGTACCAGACTCTGAGTGCGCCACTGGCGCATTTCTTCGGCGTGCAAGGGGCGCCAGCACGGGAGCGAGTGGAAGCCGTGCTCAAGCGTGTGTCACTGCCGGGATCAGTCGCCGGCCTCTTTCCCCACAGCCTGTCAGGTGGTGAACGCCAGCGAGTGGCTATCGCCCGTGCGCTGTTGTGCGAGCCCAGGTTGCTGATTTGCGATGAAATCACCTCGGCATTGGACGTATCGGTACAGGCGTCGATCCTGGACCTGCTGCGCCAGCTACAGCGTGAAGGATTGACGATGTTATTCGTCACCCACGACCTGGGCGTGGTGCGCGCGATTGCTGATCGGGTGCTGGTGTTGAAGGTCGGAAGGGTGGTGGAGCAGGGGGCCGTTGATGATGTTTTGGATCAACCACAGGCGGCATATACGCGCACGTTGCTGGAGCATTCGCCGTCATTGGGGTGAATGGCTCCTGCACAGTGATCGCCGGCAAGCAGGCCCCTACAGGTACACAAACCCCTTGAAGGAACCGGCTTGCCGGCGATGGCTTCAGCCGTCGTTAAGCAATTTTCGCCTTGCGCCGCAACGCCTCTTCACGCACTGCGGGGATAATCCACCGCCCATAATCCACGGTGTCGTACAGCGGGTCATAACCGCGATTCAAGAACGTGGTAACGCCCAGGTCCACATAATCCAGCAGTGCCTGCGCCACCGTTTCCGGGGTACCCACCAGCGCGGTGGTATCGCCATAAGCGCCCACTGCTGTCGCCGTCGGCATCCATAGCGCGCGATCATGACTATCACCCAACGCCGCCGCCGCTAACAGACGTTCGGAGCCGGTGCCCTTGAGCCGCTTCTGCCACGGACTGCCCGCCGCAAACTGTGGATTGGCCTTGATCTGCTCCAGGATCTGCTCGGCGCGTTGCCAGGCTAATTCCTCTGTTGCCCCCAAAATCAGCCGCACCGACAAACTGACCCGTGGCGCTTCAACACCCGCTGTTAATGCTGCCGCCTTCAGCTTGGCAATTTGCTCAGCCACGCCGCTTAATGGCTCGCCCCACAGCGCATACAGGTCCGCATGCTTCACCGCGATCTGATAGGCAATGTCGGAAGAGCCGCCAAACGAGATTGGAATATGCGGCTGTTGCAACGGTTTGACCGGTGAAAACGCACCCTTGATGTTGAAGTACTCACCTTCGAAATCGAACGGCTCTTCGGCCGTCCAGGTGCGTCGCACAATCTCCAGATATTCATCGGTGCGCCTGTAGCGTTCGGTCTTGTCCAGCAGAAAGTCGCCTTCCTGTGGCTCGGCGGTAATGCCGGTAATCGCGTGCAAGCGAATGCGCCCGCCGCCAGTGGTATGGTCCAGCGTGGCAAACGAGCGGGCAGCGACGGTCGGCGCGGTGAGGCCGGGGCGATGGGCGATCATGAAGCCCAATCGCTCAGTGTGCGCCGCCGCATACGCGGCAATTTGCAGGCTGTCGGCACTGCCGGGGCCGCTGGCGATCAGCACACGGTCGAAGCCTGCATGCTCATGGGCGCGGGCATGGTGACGGATAAAGTCGAGGTCGAAATCCGGGCTGCGAACGCCACGGGTTTCGGACCACTGGCGAGGGAAAATCATGCCGACAAATTCGATAGACATAACGTGCTCCTGGTGCGGATCAGAATTGATAGTCGACCTGGGCCAACAAGGTGCGGCCAGGCATGGGTTGCAAAAAAGTGTTGGTGGAACCGGCCAGTCCGCTGACGAAGTTCAGTTCATTGGTCAGGTTGAGCACCCGTAGCGTGGTGCTCCATTGCGGTTGGCGGTAGTACACGGCGAGATCGAGGTTGTATTCGTTCGGGATCTTTACGGTCTTGCTGAGGTTCAGGTACCAACTGCTGGTCCACCAGCCTGAAAGTTCGGCGCCAAAGCCTGAGTCGAAGCGGTAGTCGACATACCCGCTGGCGGTGTATTCAGGAATCTGCACCGCGTCGAAACGCCCGGACGGCCGCTGGTTGAGGCTATTGTTATCGCCGAACACTGTGCCGTTGTCGGGAATGAACCCCGCTGAGGCAAATCCGGCCTGGGAGGTGAACTCGTTATAGGCGTTGAGCTTGGACAGGTTCAGACCGCTGCGAAGGTGGTCGTCCGGTTGATAGTGCACGGTGGCTTCCACACCCTTGATCATCAGCCGCGCGATGTTGTTATTGCTGTCAGGTGCCTGGTCGCGGGCTTGCTTGAACGCCGCCAACGTCATGAACAGCTGGTTAGGCACTGCTTCGACCTTTACCCCGACTTCATGCAGCACGCTCAAGCTCTGGAACGCCAGCGGGTTGAGCTGGTTGGCGCCACTGCCGCTGCCCCAGCCAAGGCCGTTGGAAAAGAACCCGGTGTTGACCGCCAACGAGCGGTCGAAGGTGTAGTACAGCGTGGTGTTTTCAGTCGGTTTTACATACGGGCTGACCTGGAAAGCAAACAGCCGGTAATTGTCGCTGTCCTTGCGCCGGTTGCCACCGGCGAGTACGAACGGGTTGTCGATCTCGGCCTCGATCCAGCTGCGGCTGGCGCCAATATTCAAGCCGAAATACTCGCCGTACTTGAGGTTGTGCTGGCTGAACAGGGTTTTGGTGGTCCAGGTGCTTTCAGCGGTGTATGGCGCCACCGATTCGGCGTACAGGCCGTGCCCAGCTTCATACATGGGCGGCAGGTTGAGCCAGCCGTAGTAGTTGGAGTATTGCGGCACGCCGGGTTGTCCGATCCAAGCGCCGTTGCCGCCGGCAGGGTTGGTGGCGTTGAGGCCGAGTAAGTCACCAGGGTTTTTGCCGGAAGGGTCTTCGGTCAGGTCATAGGCATTAATGGTCGAGCCAAAGCTGTTGTTCGCAGCAATCGACTGGTTGAATTCGCGGCGGTAGATCAGGCCGCTGTTGCTGTCATCGCGCAGGGTCCAGCCGCCCAGCTGGGTCTCGTTGCGCGAGCGGAACTCGAAGCGGTTATCGAAAATGTTGTCCTTCGATTGCACCTGGAATGCGCCCACGGCATCGGTGATGTCTTTGGAACGTTCATAAAACATGCTGTTGGCTACGGTGATAGTCGGCGACAGGTCGGCCTCGATACGCAGTTGCGTGGTGAAGCGCCGCGAGCTGCTTTCGTCCTCTTTGCGCTGCCCGGTCTGTGATGACAGCGACTGCTCGCCATTGCCCGCCAGCGTCGGGTCATACACCCAGCCACGCAGGCTGCCGGGGTTGGCCTGGGTATTCGGTGGGGCAGTCTGGAAGCTGCCGTCGACCACACTGTATTGGCCCTGGGCGTTGCGTTGGCGTTTTACCCAACCGAGTGTTGGCGCATCGGCGGCGCCCGAAGCCAGCACCGGCGACCACAGGGTACTGCCGTTCTGGATAATCGGTGTGGCGCGCCCGGCGTAGTATTTGCCGTCGTCTACCAGGCCCTGAGTAGCGCGGTTCCAACCGTGGGTGATGTTGTAGTCGTAGTAATTGTCGTAGCTGGCGTTCCAGTCGACGCGCACGTTGTCGTTGCGCCAGGCCAACGCGCCATAGAAGGCGTCAAAATTGTTCTCGACATTGTCATAGAAGTCCTCCTGGCGCTGCTTGGTGATGCTCACGCGGTAGGCCAGGTTGTCACTCAGAGGCCCGGTGTTGTCGATGCTGAATTTATTGGAACTGCGTGAGGTGCCGTTCGGAATCCACGAACCCAGTTCGCCGCTGAGTTTGGTCTTGAACGCGTTGAAGTCGGGTTTCTTGCTCAGGTAGTTGACGTAGCCGCCGCTGCCGGATACCGAGCCGTAGGTCACCGAGGACGGGCCGGCAACGATGTCCGCACCTTCATAGGCGTTGAAGTTGGCGGGGTGGCGCACGGCGTAACCACGCTGGCCGTCCTGGAAAATCTCCGAACCCTGGCCACGAAACTGCGGTGCGATACCCGCGTTTTGCCCGCCGCCCCGAGTGATGCCGGGCGCATATTTGACCAGGTCGTCGGCGCTATGGATCGCGCCGCTCGCCAATTGCTCGGCGTTGATTTGCACCACGGAGCGCGGCGTGTCCAGCACTTTGGTTTCCGTGCCACCGTACACTGAGGTCGGCGGGCGGGTGGGCAGTGCGTCGTCATCCGACTTGCTGGCACTTGCCTGCACGGTCACGGTTTGCAGTTGGGTATCGGAGGCAAAAGCCTGCAGCGGCAGGGTGACTGCCAGCAGCAGGGGTAAACGCAAGGCGATAGCGTGCATGGCAGAAATGACTCCTGTCGAAAATTGTTATCAATGTGATGCCCCGTAGGCGTCCCGTTGATCGGCGCAAGGCTTGAGGCCTCATCGCCGGCAAACCGGACTCCTACGGGGAATGAGGTGTCAGGCCGTGTCTTTGAGCCAGAGCTTCTCGAAGCGCCAGGTGCTGAACGGCGACTCTTCTGCCTGGGCCCCACCGACGCGCGTGGAAACGCTGTCCAGAAGGTCGGCATACCCCCAGATCAACATGCCGCCGCGTTCGTACTGGATCTGCTGCACCTGATGCACCAGAACCTTGCGTTTTTCCAGGTCGGGCTGGGCCATGGCGGCGAGGAGCAGTTCGCTGAATTGCGCGTCGTTGAAGTGGGTCTTGTTGGATACCGCAAAGGGTGCGTCGGTGTGGATTGCACTGGCGAGGAACGGTGCACCGATGCTGCCCCTGGTGCTTAGGGTCCAATCGTTTTTCAGCGGGCCCTGGAAAGTGGCGAGGTCTACTTGCTTAACCTTAAGGGTGACGCCGATGCGCTTGGCCTGCTCAGCCAGCACTAATGCTGAACTCAAGCCTGGGCCCGGGGTGGTGATCAGTTCCACCTCTAGGTTTTCCTGGCCGGCGTCCTTGAGCAATTGCGCTGCGCGCTGAGGGGCGTACGGTCGCGGGCCAAGGCTGTGGTTGAAGGTGGGGTCACTGGGCGCATACAAATCATTAGCCACTCGGCCCTGGCCATTCAGTGCGCGACGTACCAGTTCTTCGCGGTCGGCCAGCAAGCGAAGCGCCTCGCGCACCCGCGGGTCGTTGAAGGGCGGCTTGTCCAGATTCATATCGAAGGACAGCCAGTTGCCGGTCACCGATTTGATGACCTTCAACCTAGGGTCCTTCTCCAAGATCGGCAGCTGTTCGGTGGGCATCGAGTTGGCCATGTCGATCTGCCCGGCGCGCAGTGCGGCGAGGCGTGAGACCTGATCCTTGAAATCGATGATTTCGAGCTCGTCGGCGTACGGCTTACCCTCCTTGTAGTAATTCTCGAAACGCGTGAACAGCGAGCGCTGGCCGGGGGTGAAACTTTTCAGTTTGTAGGGGCCGGCGCCCACCGGATTGGTGACCGGGTGGTAATCCACCGGCACGATACCGCCGAAGTTGACCCAGGTTTCGGCCAGCGGCATATAGCTGCGGCCGTCGCGAAAGTTCAGGCGCACGGTGCGGTTGTCGAGTTTGACCAGGTTGTCGCGGTCTACCCAGTGCAACAGTGCCGCATACGGCGAAGCCAGTTGCGGATCGGTGAGACGGCGGATCGAGAACATCAGGTCGTCGGCGTCAATGGTCTTGCCGTTGTGGAACTCCAGGCCCGGACGCAAGCGCAGGGTCCAGGTGCTGGCATCCGCGTTGGGCTCGGCAAACTCTGCCAGTGCCAAGCGCGGCTGCATTTGCTCATCCCACTCCCACAACTTGCTATACAGCGCAAAGCCGCGAACGATGCCGCTACCCACCGGTTTATGCGCGTCCAGATTGCCGCTCTGGTTGCCGTCGAGAATCCCCAAGCGCAGGCGGCCGCCGTAGCGTGGCTGGTCGCTGCCGGTGGCGGCAGCCGGTGCGTCATTCGGGCCGCAACCCGCCAGCAGCAGAGCGCCGCTGGCGGTCGCGCTGTAGCCGAGAAAGTCTCGACGGCTCAGCAGTAAGGTCATGGTTTCAGGCTCCGCCGTTGGCCGAGTGCAGTTCGCGCACCGGCTCCAGCGGACGGCTCAACACCGAGCGCTCGCTGCGAAAGTGCGGCAGGATATGCTCGCCGAGTCGGTAGGCTTCTTCCAGGTGCGGATAGCCGGCGAGGAAGAACAGGTCGATGCCGAGGTTGTTGTATTCGCGAATCCGCGCCACCACGTTTTCATAACTGCCTACTAGCGCGCAGCCCGGTGGGATGCCGATATAGCCGAAGCCAGCCCACACGTTCGGGTGGATAAAAAAGTCTTCGAAACCCTGCGCCTCGTTTTTCTCGGCAAAACCGTGCTCGTAGCTCAGTTTGCGCGCGGTACGCAGCCCGGCGTGGGCGGCGACGGCCTTGACCGCGCCACGGGCGATGCCTTCGTCGAAGAAACGCTTGGCTTCAGTGCGCGCCAGTTCTTCGGTTTCTCGGGTGATCACATCAATCGACAGGCCGAAGCGAATATCGGTGCGCCCCCATTTCAACGCTCGTTGGCGCAGGTCGGCGATCAGAGCGGTGATTTCATCCGGGTGCTCGGCACGCATCAAGTAGAAATCCGCGTGCTTGGCGGCGAACTCCCGTGCAGCGATGGATGAGCCAGCCGTGCAGATAAGCGGCAACTGCGCCTTTTTCAGCGGCGCGCGCAAGCCCCCACCGTCGGCCTTGTAAAACTTGCCATCGTAGTGAAACGACTCGTTGTGCCAATAGCCCTTGACCACGTCCATGAATTCGGTGGCGCGCTCGTAGCGTGCATCGTGGTCGCTGTAGTCGCCGACCTGGCGCTGGATCGCGTCCGAGCCGCCGTTGATGATGTTCCATACCAGGCGGTTGCCGGTGGCGCGTTGGTAGGTCGCCGCCTGTTGCACGGCCACCCATGGGGTGTAGTGGTAGGGCTGGAACGCGGTGACAAATTGCAGGGTACGAGTTTCGCGGGCCAGCAGCGAGCACACCGTCCACGGCTCTTCGCCGCTGGGCGCGTTGACCATCAACACACCGCCGAACTTATTGATCTCGGCGGCCTTGGCGATCTGGCCCAGGTAGTCGATGTAAGTGAAGTGGTCGCCCACGCTGAACCCGGACACCGCCCCGGTGCTGTCGGGACCGCCCCGATGCCAGTCGCCACGGTTACGCGGGTCGCCCGGCAGGAACTGGGTTTCGCCGTGCAGCGGCAGGCGAGTAAAAAATTCGATGCTCATGCAAGCCTCCTGCTTACTGCGCGGTTGGGGCGCAGACTGGGGTGATCGGCTGGTCATTGATGACTTTGTGGGCGAATGGGATCGAGTCCTTGAGCGAGGCATTGACCGTCGCGCTGTGGCCCAGGCCTTTGTACAGGTGGCCTTCGACTACGGAACCGGCGTTGCAGGCGTCCTGCATCAGCTTGACCTGGGTCGCGGCGGCTGGGGTGACGTCTTCGGCACCGGTACCGATGAACACCGGTTTGGACGTTTTCAGGGTGGGGTAGGCGACTTGCGCGAGCCACGGCGCGAGCTGTTTGCCTTTGTAATCTTTCTTGGTGTTGGCAATGCTCAGGCCCAGGCCCTCCACGTCGCCTTCTAGAGCGAACAGACAGCTAGTGCGAGCCTGTTCGAAGATGGGCAGCGCCTTGTCGGTGTAGAAGTCCGCCGGGTTGATGCTCGGGTCGTATTGCTGGGCGGCGAGCAAGGTGTAGAAGCCGTAGACCAGGGTCGGGTCGACTTTATTGCGCACTTCCTCGCTGGGGTTTTTCGCGTAGTCGAGGGTGTAGATCACGCCGGTGCCGATGCTGCCCTTGACGCCAAGGTCCGGGGCGTAAGTGGCGGCATAGGCCGCTGCGGCAAACGCGCCTGCCCCGCCTTGGGACTGGCCGACAATCAACACCTTGTCAGCCAACCCAGGTACCCCTGCAACTACAGCCTTGGCGGCGTCGAGGATGCCGTAGGCGGCCATGCGGCTGTTCAGCAACGGGTGGCCGCCGGGTACGCCGAGCCCTTGGTAGTCGGTGGCGACCACCGCAAACCCTTCTGCCAGCCAGCGGTTGAGGTACGCCACATCGCGGTAGGAGCGACCTTGCCAGGACGGCGCACACACATCTGCGACGCCAACAGTGCCATGTCCCCAGGTTACGACCGGCCAACCGCCGGCCGGCGGTGTGCCCTTGGGCAGGAACAACGCGCCGGAAACCACTACTGGGGTTTTATTATCGATGCCATCGGTGGAGGTGTAGAGGATGCGTTGCGCGCTGGCGGCGTTTGCCAGGCTGATGGTCTTGTCTAGCGGTTCGCTGCGTAACAGCTTTCCGGGAATGGCCGGAATGGCCTTTTCCCAGGTGTAGAACGCCGAGACGCGGCCATCACCTTGTAGTGGGTCCGTTTTTGGGGCGTATACGTCAGCGGCGAACGCGCTCATGGACAAGGCCAGTACGCTGAGACCGAAGGCGAAAGAATGTGGCAGTTTCATTATCAATTTCCCTATCAAGGATTGGTGCTGACCTGGCCACGCAGTGCCGGCCAGTAGTCGGTGAGTTTCAGGTCGATCAAAGCCTGGTTGGTAAAGCCGGTAGCCAGTGACGGGCCGATCTCATAAGTGTCGCGAATCAGATGGTTGGCCAGGGCGTAGGCGGTGAGGGCCTGATAGTGGGCCTTGAGTTGCGCATCGCTTTTCGGCGCCCAGCGTTCCTTCCAGGTCACTGGGTCGTTTTGGCCGTCGCGGCGCAGCACGCTTTCAGCGGTACCGGCACGAGAGGACAGTTGGTAATAGGCGTCCTGGTTTTGCGGTTGAGAAATCCACCACGCTGCCTTGACCCAGGCGGTCGCCAGCAATTGGGTGATGTCTGGATGCTGCTGCACGAAAGACTCGGTGCCCCATAGGTCGGAGATCAGGCGCCAGTCATTGTTGCCCTGTTTGGTCGACCAGATGATCTTGCCCACGCCTTTGTCTTCCAAGGCATAGGCCTCGCTGAGCAACACGGCTGCATCGACCTTGCCGGCAGACACCGCTGCCGCGCCGACCTGCGGGTTGAGGTTGGCGATCTTGAAGTCATCGAGTTTCAGGCCTTTGCTGGCGAGGAAGTTGCTGAATGCGAACTCCCAAGGCCGGCCACGGTGCAGGGCCAAGCGCTTGCCCTTGAGGTCTTCGATGGTCTTGGCGCTGGAGCCTTCGGGCACCACCAGGTAAACGTTGTTACCACTATCGCCGGGCACGATCAGCTTGCCCGGCACACCGCCGGCACCGGCGATCACTGAGGGCAGGTCTCCGCGTACGGCGAAGTCCAGGCTGTTGTTGCTGAACCCTTCGTTGATCTGCGGGCCAGCGCCGGCGTGGGGTAGGGCGATCCATTCGAGTTTCACCCCGCGCTCGTGCAGTTGGGCCTCCAGCCAACCTTCTTCGATCACGCGGCCGGCAATCCCGCCAAACACTGGCTTGCCACCTTGCGTGTAGGCCACGATAGCGATTTTTACCGAGGCCGGGGCAGCCGACTCGGCGAGCGCCGCGCTGCTTGCCAGTAGGCCGAACAGAGCGATGAGGCTTCTGTGCCAGAAATTTCTCATGAGGTTTCTCCCTACCTGAATTCAAAACCCTTTGTAGGCGCGGGCTTGCCGGCTCCTACAGGGGATTGTGTTGGGAGCGAGAGAGCAGATTGCATGCCAGCAGCTGGAAAAATCGCTCTAGACCGCGTGCTGCATGGGCTGCAGCGTTTGAGGTAGCAATGGCCTGTCTGATCTGCTGCTGGTGGGTGAACACGTGGGTGCTGGCCGGTTGCTGCTCCAGCAACAGTGGTGGGTCATGTTGTTGGTATATGCGATAATTGAATATATAAATATTAATTTATAATTAAATGATCTAGAAAACTTCATGCACTATTGAGCACGCGCTTTTACTGCCAGGAACGCACCATGTCGCTGATCACCCATCCCAATCCTCGCGAATTGACCAAGTCGGTGCGTGCCACCGTGCTGGTCTTCAAGGACCCGCGCTCCCAGGAATTACTGTCACGTATTGAACGTCTGGCACCCAGCGAAGCCAATACCTTGATCATTGGCGAGACCGGGACCGGCAAGGAATTGGTCGCACGGCATATCCATCATCTGAGCCGTCGCGGACGTGAACCTTTCGTGGCGGTGAACTGCGGCGCGTTTGCCGAGACCCTCGTGGAAAGCGAATTGTTCGGCCACGAGAAAGGCGCGTTCACCGGCGCTACCACCCAGAAGGCCGGTTGGTTTGAAGCCGCCAACGGCGGCACGCTGTTTCTCGATGAGATCGGTGATCTGCCGTTGAACATGCAGGTGAAGTTACTGCGCGTTTTGCAGGAGCGCGAAGTGGTGCGCCTGGGCTCGCGGACACCGATCCCGATCAATGTGCGGCTGGTGGCCGCCACTAACGTTAACCTTGCCGATGCCGTCGTTGCAGGTAACTTCCGCGAAGACTTGTTCTACCGTCTGCACGTCGCCACCATTCGACTGCCGCCTCTGCGCGAGCGGCCGGGCGATATCCTGCCCCTGGCGGAATTTTTTCTCGAAGAGCACTGCCAGCGACTGGGGTACAACCGCGCCACGTTGAGCATCGATGCTGAGCGAAAGCTGTTGGAACATAGCTGGCCGGGCAATATCCGCGAGCTCGAAAATGCCATTCACCACGCCTTGCTGGTGTGCCGCAACCAGTTGGTGCAACCACCGGATCTGCATTTGGTGGACATGCGTTCCTCGGGCATTCGCCAGGACGAGGCGAACCAGGCTGCGCCTGCGATCACTGAGGCGGTGAGCCTGGAGGCGGCGTTGAATTCGTTGTTCGAGCAGAACTTTCCGGACCTCTATGAGCACATCGAGGAGACGATCTTTCGCGCGGCCTATCGCTATTGCCATGGCAACCAGTTGCAGACCGGGCGTCTGCTGAATATCAGTCGCAATATTGTGCGGGCGCGGCTGGAGAAGATTGGGGAGTTGGGCAAGCCGGTGCTGCTCGAGGGGCAATGAGAACAAGACACAAGCAATCACCAACTGGCGTTTGGCGGGGCGTTTCTATCTGTTGTGACCAGGCTCGGCACATTGCACTTTTCAATACCGCCACCAGCCGTGCAAACCACGGCTGGTGGCGGTATTCGGTGTAGGCCGCGTGGCTGCGCTTCGAAAAAATTAGGTTTAGCGTTGTTCCACCAGGTTGAGAAATCGCCGGGTACGCTCGTTGTCGGGGTTGACCAATATTTGCGCTGGCGATCCGTCAGCGACGATTTTCCCGGCCTCCATGAACAGCACTCGATCGGCGATGTCCTGGGCGAACTTTATTTCGTGAGTGACCAGCAACATGGTCATCTGCTGTTCATGGGCAATGGTGCGGATGACTGCCAGCACCTCGCCGACCAGTTCCGGGTCCAGGGCCGAGGTCACTTCGTCGAAAAGCATGATTTGCGGGCGCATGGCCAAGGCGCGGGCAATCGCCACCCGTTGCTGTTGGCCACCCGATAGTTGACTGGGGAACACATTGGCTTTGTGACTCAAGCCCACCAGGCCCAGGTACTGTTCCGTCCGGGCATTGGCTTCGTCGCGGTTCAGTTTCAACACCCGGAAGGGCGCCTCGGTGATGTTTTCCTGGACCGTGAGGTGCGGAAACAGGTTGAACTGTTGGAACACCATGCCCACGCGATGCACCACAGGCGCACTTCGGCGGCCTGGCCAATGCCAGCCCGTGGGCTTGATCGGCACCGGAACACCGGCCACTTCAATGCTGCCATGTTGATAACTTTCGAGGCCCTTGATCAAGCGCAGCACCGTAGATTTTCCTGAACCGCTCGGGCCGATCAAGGCGACTTTCTGCCCTTTCGGAATGCTCAGGTCGAGGTGGTCGATGACCCGGGTGCTGCCAAAGTTTTTCACCACTTGCTTGAGCGAAATCTGCGCTGGCGCAAGGCGCTGGGTGTGGATGAGATCAGTCATGAGTGCGGTTTTCGAGGTATTTGAAGAACAGGGACGTCGGTACGCTGATTGCCAGGAACATCAGGGCCATGACGGTATAGGGTTCGTTGTAACGGTAGGTCATGCCTGCGATCTGCTTGGTCGCCTGGAACAACTCCGGGATGGTGATTACCGCCAGCAGCGGGGTTTCCTTGAACATGCCGATCAGGTAATTGCCGAGGATCGGCAGCATCGGTTTCAGGGCTTGGGGCAGGATGATCCTTTGCCAGGTCGTTGCCGTTTCGAAATCCAGCGCCCTGGCGGCTTCCCATTGCCCGGCCGGCACATCTTCGATGGCACCCCGGTAGGCCTCGGCGATGTAAGCACCGTAATACAGCCCCAGGCCGATAACTCCTGTGGAGATGGCGGGTAGGGTGATCCCCAGCAGCGGGAAGGCAAAGAACAGCACATACAACTGGACCATCAACGGCGTGTTGCGGAAGAAGCTCAGGTAGCCCGTGCTCGCGGCATGAACGAGGGTGATGCGGGAGCGTTGGGCCATCGCCAACAGCAAACCCAGCAACATCGCGAGCACAAAGCCGAGCACCACCACCTGAATAGTGACCAGCAGGCCGCGAAACAGCTCCGGCAGGATAGACCAGGCAAAGGAGTAATCAAAATTCATGATGTACTCGCCTGGCGCCATGCCGTGACATGACGTTCATAACGCCGGACCAGCCAGGTTAACGGCCAGGCCATGACGAAATAGCACACAAGTACAATGCCCCAGATCAGCGTCTGTTGACCCAGGGTGGCCACCAGTTGCCCGCCGGAAAATGTCAGGTCGCTCAGGGTGATCAAGGACACCAGGGAGGTGGTTTTCATCAGCTCCACCAGTTGATTGCCCAGTGGCGGTAGCATGAACGGCAGGGCCTGAGGCAACAGGATTCGCCGAAAAGCCGTCACGGCCCCAAAGTCCAGCGCCCGAAGCGCATCGCGCTGCCCGCGGCTGACGTTGATCAGTGCCGAGCGGACGATTTCCGAGCCATAGGCAGAAAAGGTCAGGCCCAGGCCGATGACGGCGGTGGTCATGGGCGGCAAGCTGATCCCGAACAACGGCAAAATGAAAAACAGGTAGAACAACAGGACCAGCGCTGAGATGCCGCGCAGCACTTCGACGTAGACCGTGGCAGTCCAGCGCAGGATGCGCAAGGGTGACAGGCGCATCAGCGCGATGATGAAGGACATGAGTAGCACCACCAGTTCCGCCAGGAAAGTGATTTCCAGGGTCGTCAGTGCCCCCGTTGCCAACTGCCGGGAAATGAAGGTCGCGGTATCTATCGTCGAAGATTCGAAAAACATGGCCGGTACTCGTGTGGGTTGAGGCCGATTGCTGCCTGGAGGTTCATAGCGTACCGGCAGGTAACGGTGCGAGACTGCTCAATCATCAGTCCCCGTCCCTAGTGGGGCGCGACTAACTCGCCCAGGGTGTTGCCGTAAAGATCCTTCAGGCGTCCCAGACGCGGGCGGACAATCACCGCGTCGCCAGCGGCAACGTCCAGATACAGCCGGGCGCTGATGGGTGCACCAACCTTGGCGAAGTTGCTCACCACAATATTTCGTCTCTGTTTCGACGTGGCTGCGCGCTCTTCGGTGAGGCCGAGAAACTGCGCGATGTTGGCCACGCCATCCAAATGAAACCTAATGCACTCGGGTGTGCTGATCGAAATCATTGTCACCGGTCATCTGGCACATTACGAATTTGGCGGTGTTCTCGCACAAGTCACCGCAGTACAAGTCGATGAAGACACGATGGTGTGCTTGTACAAAACGAAGTTCTCTCAGTGCGGTGAATGTCAGAGTGCACAGCGTTGCGCCGCCGTCACGCCGGTTTCCGGCAATTCGTTTTCGGTGTAGCCGTACTTCTGCAGAATCTTCAACAGCTCACCGGAAGCCCGCAGCTTTGCTAATTGATCGTTGAACGCCTGGATGAACTCAGGATCGTTTTTTGGCAGGCCATAGGCGTGGTAATTCCAAGTCGGCTTACCTTGGGCGTCGGGAATCTGGTTGAAGGGTAGGGCGCGTTCGATCGCCGGGCTGTCGGTTTTTTTCACCAGACTGACGACCGAGGCATCAGGGAAATACACCACGTCCACGCGGTCGGACTGCAGCGCGGCCAGTGCCTCGATGTCTTTGTCGAACAGGATGACGTTGCCGGCAGCAATGCCGCTGTCCTTGGCTTCCTGCACTTGATTGGTACCGGTTTGCGTGGCCAGGCGCGCCTTGGGATTGTTGGCGACATCCTTGAGGCTGTGCAACTTCAACGGGTTACCGGCCTTGACAATAAAAGTACCGCCGGATTGGGTGACGGGATTGGAATAACCAATGACCTTGCATCGACTGGGGTTTATGAACAGGCCCGCGCCGATAAGGTCGAAGCGCCCGGCGGCAAGTCCTGGGACCAGCGAGCCGAAATCGGTGATTGGGGTGTCGATTTTAGCGATACCCAGCGGGTTTAAAATGGCCTGCAAGACTTCGACGTTGGCCCCTGTGACTTTTCCATCCGTGCCGATATAAGCGTAGGGCTGTTCGTTGGCGATACCTGCGGTCAGCCCGCTGGCGCGACCTTTCTCCAGCAAGCCGGCCATGGCAGAAGAGGCTAAGACGGCGCTCAGCAGAGCGGCAGAACCGAGGGTGACTGACAACGAACGGAGCTTGATGCCTTTCATGGTGGACTCGACGTGAAAGTGGATAAGGGGCTTGGCTGACCGATAGCGCAATGGAGAGCTTTTTATCGAGCATATAGATATAAGAATTATTTTTTAAATATCTATGAGGAATATGTATAGATCAAGGTCAATGGCGCGAAGTGCGCTGGCGTGAGTTATCGAGGGGCTCGTAGAGGGGCCGCTAGGGATGCTCCGATCAACTTGCCGGCCGGCGGCCAGTCACGGTTCGATCAGCTTAAGCAACGCGCTCCAGGGCACGAGCTGATCCATCTCGGCGAAGAAGCGTTGTCTGTTTGCGCTTGCCTGCGTATTCAAAGTCGGAAAAGCTCATTTGGCTCATGGGCAGCTCGGATCAGGGGACGGGCATATTTCAGCACATCTACAGACTTGTTCGGAGAATCCCTAGACGTATGTCGTTACGCGCGTTCACAGTACTCATTGCGCTGCTTTTTTCAGCCAGTCAGCGAGGTTAGATTGGCTTTCGTTGGCGGAAGACAAGGCCGAATGCTAAGCGCCCGATTTAATCTGTTTTCTCTATCGCCCCCTGATTGCCCTAGACGAATTCAACCTGCCACCGATCATCCGGCGCTTTACCGGCCATCATCTCGCGTGCCCTGAACACACCCAGGACGTGGTTCCATTGCTCCCTAATCGCCGGTTTCGAAGACACCTCTTTGCCTTAAGCTGACGCCAATCAGGAGGTGCCATGAGTAACCCGCGTTACTCCGAAGAATTCAAAATCCAGGCGGTCAATCAAGTGACCGAACAGAGGCCGCCTGTCACTGATGTGGTATTGCTGGTGGAGAGAACGGATGGATATGAATAACCAGACGGATCGCAAGAGTCCGATCTTCGAGGGCTCCGTGAGTCTGAGCCAGTTCGACCCAAGCCAGGATTGGGTAACATGGCCATGCTGGTTCTCGGCGGACTGGGAGGTGTGGCCCCATTTGTCGCTATGAACATCCTCGCACCGACATGGGGGAGTTCTGGGTGGGCGTTCACGTTGTCTATCGTCATGAGCGTCGTGCTAGCAATCTGTGGACTCCTTGCACCGATAGCTGTGGTCGAAGCTCTTACCAAACACAAGACGTTCAATGCACATACAGTGAAATTGCACATTGGGCCCACGGGGCTGATGGTGCCCGGACTGGCGAACGTTCCGTGGAGCGAAGTGCTGGCTACGGAAGGTATACCTGACTCCTCGACATCGATAGTGATCCAGACCGCATCCCATCTGAAATGGTTGGTGCAGACAACGCTTCCCTCTGACCTGGAGAATAGCCTGCTACCAGTTCTGCGACACTACATGGACCTTTGTGCCAAAACATCAGAAACTTTGGTGGCACGCGTCAAGCCATTCAAGCGACCGGTGTTCTATTGTTTAATCATTCTTGGGTATGTGCTCGGAGTTATCATCGCCGTCCTCATCCTGATATTGAATAACAACAGAGGGTTTATCAGCCAGCTTGTCGTTGCCATCGACAGTAACAGTGGTGATGTTGGCTGGGTGTTCAACTCTCCGAAACCTTTGGTGATCACCGTCCCTGTGGAGTGGGTCCGTATTGCGGATCCTACATAGATATTGCGCTGATCAAGGCCGCATTGGACGGAAGTGCGGGGATTTTTCTTATCTTTGTACCGCTGGCGGTGATCGACCTGCCGTTCAGCATGGTCGCCGATACGCTATTTCTGCCGTACACCGTCTTTCATACAGAGTCGGTGTTGGTGCTGATCAGGCTAAATTACTGCTAACGGCGCCGGATGGCTTGAAACTAAAGGGTGTACGCGATCGGGCGATCTTGGCCGTGCTGCTATATCACGGCTTACGCCGTGAAGAAGCCGCCCAGCTAATGACTGGCGACCTGCAGGAGCGTCGAGGCATCAAACATCTGCAAGTGAAAGGGAAGGGTGGTAGACCCGCTATTTACCGCTGCACCCAGTCGCGGCCGAACGCATTCATGCGTATCTGGAACGGGACGCTAACCGCGAACCGGGGAATGGTCCGCTGTTCCGCTCGATCCGCGGTCGCACCACCGGCGGTGGCATTTGCGCCGATGGTATCTATAAGGTGGTTGCATACTGGGCCAAGACGGCGGGCATCCACGTCGACGGACTGGGGGGGCATGGATTGAGGGCCACGGCCGCAACCAACGCCCTGGAGCATGACGCCGATATCGCCAAGGTTCAGGAATGGTTAGGGCACGCGAACATCAGCACTACCCGCCTGTACGACCGGCGCGGCCAACGGCCGGAGGATTCTCCTACGTACAAAGTGAAATACTGAACTGGGGAGGGGAACGTTACTGTTTTCTTCGGCTGAAGTGTTTTTAGTTAGCCATCGTCGCCAGTGTTGCATGTGGCCCATCAACGTCCAACGCTTTTAAGGTATCCGTGCACACAAATTAAGTTTTAATTCAGATTGACAATTTATGCTCAATTCATCCAACTCAAACTAGGACTATCGTTATGAAAGCTCGTTATGTTGCTCTGCTGCTGACTCCACTGTTCAGTGCCGCTGTTTGGGCAGGCGCAGGTTACACAGGCCCCGGCGCACAATCGGCAAACACAGTGGCCGCCGCACAAGCAGCACCTGACGACACACCAGTGGTACTGCAAGGTCACATCATCCAGAAGCTGAAGGATGAGAAATACGAATTCAAGGATACCACCGGCTCCATCACCGTCGAAATTGATGACGAAGATCTTCCGCCAGTAGCCTTCAATGACAATACTCGGATCAAGATCACCGGAAAGGTCGACAAGAGCTTGGTGAGCCGGGATATCGACGTCGATCTAGTGGAAATCATCAACTGACTTTCGATACCCAGGCCACCGACTTCATCGAACTCTATATACAGCAGCGCTTCGCCTCTCTCCTGGAACGACAATGCTCTCACGTTTTTTTACACAGCTGCGCCTGCGCAGGCTCCCCCTGTTGTGTATGGCCGTGGTGATCCTCGGGTTGCCCGCAGGTTGCGCCATCCTGCAGTACAAGGAGCGCGAATTGTTGTTTAACATCGAACCGGGCGCAGCTAGTTCATACCGTGGCCTGCCCCGCGATGTGCAGGAGTTCGAACTGAAACCGGCCAGCTTCAAGCTCGGGCACTACATCCATGGCTGGTGGTGGCCTGCCGCAAAAAAAGACGCTCCGGCGATCTTGTACTTGCATGGGGCGCGCTGGAACCTCACAGGCCAGTTGTTTCGCATCGAACAACTGCACGCCCAAGGGTTCTCGGTACTGGCCATCGACTATCGTGGGTTTGGCCAAAGCCAGGGCGACCTGCCGTCGGAAGCCAGCGTTTATGAAGACGCACGTATTGCCTGGGAACATTTCCAGACCCTGCAACCGGACCCCGTCAGACGCCTGATTTATGGGCACTCCCTGGGCGGCGCGGTGGCCATCGACCTGGCGGCGGAGTTAAGCAAGCAAGCGGCGGATAACCAGGTACCCTCTCCCGTGCAGGGGCTGGTGATTGAAGCCACATTCACGTCCTTGGCCGACGCGGCCAGAGCGATGGCTAACACTTCGCTGCCAGTGTGCTGGGTGTTATCGCAGAAATTTGCGTCCATCGACAAGATTGCCGACATTCACATGCCCTTGCTGGTGGTCCATGGACTGGACGATGGTTTTGTCCCACCGCGTTTCAGCCAGCAACTGTATGCCGCGGCGCAGGAGCCCAAACACCTGTTACTGGTGCCCGGCGTCAGACACAACAGCACCATGCACCTGGGTGGACACCGCTACCGGCAGGCACTCGATGAGTTGCTACTGACAAAAATGCCAGCACACGGGGACACTACCAAGATGAGGCCGGAATTAATTGCGAATGAACCACACTCGCCATTAAACAGCGGCCCAACGTCTGAGTAGGTTGTAATAGACAGCTGTCAATTGAACGCGTGCCAGTGTGCTGTCTCGAAATAAACCTCCCTGTGATGTAGCCATATCAATCTGATTTTTATAGAAAAACTTATAAGTAGGAAGTAACTTTATTCTGATACTGCACACTAGTGTCCTGAGCGGTTAGTTCGACTATCCATTAAGGCGGCGGTAAATTGATGGCCCAACGTCATGGACTGATGATGATCTGTTGCAACGCATCGCAGGCCCAGTATACCACCGGCCCGCTGTCCAATTGGCGATGTTTGAACGCGAGTTCAAAGGCTTTACCGATACGGCCATAGGTTTTCTGTCTCAAATCTACCCGACGATCAAGGTAATTGCCCGAGTACCACACGTCACTACCCTGGACTTTTATCGCCCGTTGACGGGGTGAATCGGCTTCCATCATGCCAAAGCTGTATTGGTAAAGTGTTCAAAGACTATCCCCATGTACAGAAAAAATGGGCAATGAACGCTTTACCGATACAGCCATAGCCCCGGTGGCTATCCGCTGTTGGGTGGCGGTTGAGCTGTAGGCGCATAGCTGTTTCGACCACAGTGGATTTTGCGATACACTCCATCGGACATTATCGGGTCAACCTCGCGAGGATTGGTATGTTAATAGCGCACTTATCAGATCTACATATCAGGCCTCAAGGTCAGCTTTATCAAGGTTTGGTAGATTCGAATGCTATGTGTGAAGCAGCTATTGCACATTTGAACACTCTCAATCCTGTTCCTGATGTCGTGATAGTAACTGGAGACATAGTGGATAGAGGGTCGCCTGCTGAGTACATGATGGCAAAGAAACTGTTGTCCGAAATAAAGCAGCCTTTATTGATTATTCCAGGCAACCATGATGACCGGCATGAGTTTCGCTCCGCACGGCTGATTGAGCCATATGGTGCAGACTTGGAGCCCTTCAACTTTATTGCCAGCGAGTTTGGCCCTGTCCGCATAATCGGTCTGGACATTACCGTGCCTGGTAAGCATCACGGCAATTTTGACGCTCAATCGAAGGAATGGCTTGAAAATGCGTTAGCGCAAGAGGCGGATCGGCCCACGCTGATCATGATGCATCACCACCCCTTTCTCAGCGGTATTCCATATATAGATATTTATGGATGCGAAAACGGCGAAAGCCTGGCAAATGTCATACAGCGCTTTCCTGCCGTCGAACGAGTTGTGTGCGGGCACATCCATCGCGCGATGCAATTACGGTTCGGTGGCTCAGTGCTGTGTACTGCGCCCAGTACTACTACTGCAATTGCTTTGCAGCTTGATCCAGATGCGCCAGAAGCTTCCTTTATTGAACCTCCAGCCATGCTACTTCACCATTGGAAGCCTGATACAGGCATCATTACTCACTGGGTACCTATAGGGAGTTTTCCTGGCCCCATGCCGTTCGCGTGAGCAGAGAGTTTCGTGCGCAGTGTCGAGGGTACGTGTTACGCGCAAGATAGCCATAACCCCACCTGAAACCCCTTCCGCACTGTTTTTTTGCATTTGGCCTCTGGTGCAACAGTCCCGCCAAACCAACCAGGGTACGACATGCGGATTTTGATAGTGGCGGTGGCGGTGGCGATGTTGGAGGGGGGGTCAACGCTCTCCGAAACCTTGGTGATCACCCTGCCTGTGGAGTTCGTCCTTATTGTGGAACCTCCATGGATATTGCGCTGATCAAGGCCGTATCGGACGGTAGCGCTGGGGTTTGCGTATCTTGGTACCGTTGGCAGTGATCGACCTACCGTTCAGCATAATTGCCGATACGCTGTTTCTGTCATATACCGCATTTCATACCGAGCCGATTCAGGAGTCGTTTGTCTCAAAAGGAAAAAGCTCGACCCTAGCTGAGCTTTCTGCCTTCTGTGACCAGATGCTGCGGTCCCGTCAAACCATAGAGGGAGCGACATGCCGATCATGGGTGTAAGACCGCCTGCCGCTATGGTGCTCTCCAACTTGCTCCAGTGGGCTGACAAAGAGCGGGAGAGCTGGCAGTGGCGTATGATCGAGCCAGAATAGCGGGGCTGGCATGTCAGAGAAGCTATGGCAGCCGACGGCCGAAGGTCAGTGTGGGGGAGGGGGAAGGTTTTTAATCCTGCCCCATCATCAAGGCCACACTCATTTCAATGAATGCTTGGTTATGGGCGAGCGTTTCGAGGGCGCCATACACATTCTTGACGGCATCTACAGAGCCACGATCACCGACCCATTTAGCGAGCTCTTCGATAGCAGCTGCCAACGCGAGTTGGTTTTCGTTTAACGCCTTAAGCAATGGGGGGATGGCATCTTCATGTCGCATGTTTGAGGGCCGACGAGAGGGCTCATAGCTGGGGTGTTTTGGGGCTGTAGAGCGTCAGCCTTTTCGTTGAAAGCTGTTCCGTCAGCGGAAGGATTTTGCGCTGCCAATGAGAATCGATCAACGAAAAGGCGACGAAGTGTAACGAAGAAGATACAGCTGAGATGGGCGTATTACTTGCTGGAGGGGGTTGCTTTGAGCTTCGCCAAGCCTTGTCGAATATGGCCCACATTTTCCCCAATTGTGTGCAGTGCTCCGCGCACGTTGTTGCCAACTTCCGCGTTACCCTCTCGTTCGATCAGCAGCGTCAGCGCCATGATTGCGGCTTCCAAAGCGAGCTGATTTTCGAAAATTTTATCCAGCACATCAGGAAGTGAGTATTGGGAGGTCATGGCATCGATTCCTTTCGAGTAGAACATCAGTTTAGCAGGCAACGAAAAATTCGTGATGGGGGAGGCGGGCTGAAAGGTTTTTACTCGGAGCAGGAAGACCATAGTTTCTTGACTGTGAAAGAAGTGTGAAGGGAGAGAGTTCAGTGGGCCCATGGACCCTATTTGTGGAAATACTCATTGTCCTGAACCCGGTTTTTCAAGTCTGTATGTTGATCAGGGAAAACTGGTAAGTCTACGGAAACCTCAGAGAGATACTGAGGTGGGCCGTGAAATTGAACGTTTATTGTGCTCGATGGCGGAAGCCTATCCACACAGGCTAACTCTACTTTTCGGCAGGTTTATAGTTGTGGGGGCGGATCCCGTCTGGCTGCGGACATAGTGCGGTAATATTTCGCGAAGTCGAGTTCCAGTGCTGTGTTGATTAGATTGATATGTAGAGATAGGGCGCCTCAGCTTTACTATTCAACATCTGGTAGGCCTTTGGGCCAGATCGGTGGTCAGTCGTTGGGCAGGTGCAGTTGCACGTCCATGGCGTCATGCAGGAGTCTAACGACATCGATCACGTCGTCGTTTGCCACACGATAGAACACGATATGGCGTGGACTCTTGACCATTCCATGGGGGTGTTTGGCATGCTGGCGTGAATAGATAAGGTGATAGCTGCGAAGGCCCGGTGCAAGCTCATCGCGATCGTGGCTGCCAAAGCGATAAGGCGTGTCAGCAATCGCTTGCAGCGACCCGAGAATCAGCGCCTGATAGCGCCGGCGTGCTTGATCGCCGAACTGCGTCTGGGAGAGCCTAAGGATGTCGACAATGTCGGCGCGCGCGGCGTTGGAAATCCGGTATTGCGCCATGCTCACTGTTTCTCGCTCGCAGGGAGGATTGCCTCCAGGCTCAAGCCCTCGAGATAGTCCTGCAGATTCCCTTCATTCAACCGCGTAAAGCGCCCGTGCTCAAGGTCCATAATGCCGATCGAGGTCGCCTGACGCAGGGCCTCAATTTTGGCGGTATCTTCGGCGACGCGTTGCTCCAATAGTCGTAAGCCTTCCCGCATTACCTCGCTGGCATTTTGATAACGGCCGGATTGAACCAGGTCATGGATAACCTGTTCCTGGTGAGGGGTCAGCACAACGTTTCGCGTCGCCATAAGTAGCTCCAGCTTTCGGCAAACAGGGTCTTTCGATCATTGGCGTATTATGCCATTTTACATGCGAACGCATATTTTTGGATTTGTATCTGACGAACTGTGTAGTACGGAGGTCATTCTTTGTGTCGTCCAGCGCGTGCTGAATCCGGACCGCGCGGACAAAATACAAATAAGCTATTGTAGCCGGGATGTAGAGGACAGTTTGGTTAGTGCAGGCTTTGTGCCTTCAATTGGACAAGCCTTGTTTGTTCTATCCGGCGTACTCCCCCGATCTTTTGCAATGCACCTCGGAGATTGTCGCCAATATCCGTCGCGTTCTGGCGCTCAGCTTAAGTTCAAAGCTGTGCCGGATGGCTCGCTTATGACACCGGCAAAGTTCATCCCTATCTCCTCTCCCTATCGGGACAACTTTGCGATGTCGATTTAGCGTGTTCGTGGTTGCGCTTAGACATGCCCGGTCATGAGATTGTGGCATCTTTCGTATGGCGAGCGTCGCTGGTTGGCGTGGACGAACTCACCGTCATCCCGCGCACCGTCAGCAGGTGGCAGATGATTCTGTTGTTCACACAGTGGCAGCCATATCGAGAAGGTGCAGCCAAAACCCGGCCCTTTGGAATGGACACTCACCGAGCCTTCGTGAGCCTCAACCAGTTGGCGGGCTCTGAGCGTTATCAACCTTTGCACGCTAGTCATGGCATCAGATGCTCAATGACCGACGGCTATGACTGCTACCAGAATGCTCTGGCGGAGAGGATAAACGGTATTTTGAAGAGCGAGTTCCTGCTGTATCGCCCTAAAAATCTGGCGGACGCAGTGAAAATGGTGGATGAGTCGGTGCTGATCTACAACGGGGAACGGCCACACCTGTCCCACAGTGATTCAGCAGACGCTTACATCAAAAATAGATACCTGGCGGATTCTGCGGGCCGACGCAGGTGTGACGTGCTGAGCCTTTAAGGCATTTTCAGGAAGTCAGTATGGTCACTCGTTATGCAAACTTGGTCCTGGTCGCAATGTTGGCGGCCTTCGCCGCGCTGGCAGTGTTCAACAACCTCGCGGACTACACCTCGAATTTCAACTTCGTCTGGCACGTACTGAGCATAGACACTACCTTCCCCTACAACGCTGCCATGTCGCCTGCGATCACCGTCCCGTGGCTATGGCACGGCGCTTACTGGCTGATCATTGCAGGCGAGGTACTGAGCGCCTTGGTGTTGGCTGCTAATGTGCCAATGTTGTGGCGCGCCCGGCACCGCAGTGATGAGCAGTTCAACCGCGCTAAGGCCTGCGCCGTCGCAGCGTCACCGCGGGCCTGTTGGTGTGGTTCTTCGGCTTTATGGTGATTGGCGGCGAGTGGTTCTTGATGTGGCAATCCCAGTAATGGAATGGCCAGAGCGCAGCATTCAAATTCTATGCAGCCATTTTGGGCGTGCTGGTGTTTCTCAATCAGCCGGATGCGGATTGCGATAGAAACGCTTCATGCCTGTCTCGATGTGGATAGCCGGCGCGCGCGCTGCCCGCACCGGGTGGTCGGTTTACTTCGTGCAGCTCAGTCGCGAATACGTCTGCGGCTCAAGCAGGAGGCCTGGGGTCATGAACGCTGAGTCGTTAAACACACGTCCCTTTGCGTTCGTGGCTTTGAATGTCGGTTCAGCGCCGCCCAGGAAGACTTCCTTGTCTTTGGTTACCGGGCCCATTGTCAGCTCATCGGTGGATGCCAGGCCGATCGTTTCGGCGGTGATTTAGTGAGTCGGTTTGTTGCTGGCGCAGTTTGCACAGTGAGAGGAGCATCTGGCCCTGATTCTGTTCGGGAGCTCGCGATGGAACTCAAATGACAGTTCGGCATGCTCGAATCACCGGTAATGACTACACCCTCGGTGACAGTGATGGTTTCACTCTCAATGTGACTGCCAGCGGCGGCAAAGTCTGGCTTTTCAGTTATTACTGGGCAGGCAAGCAGAAGCGCATGCGCCTCGGTGGTTACCCCCAAATTGAGCCTAAAGAAGCCCGTACCCGTCGTGATGAAGCCCGTGCCTTGGTTGCCTGGGGCATCAACCCCCTACGAGCATCTTAAACAACAGCGACTTGCTGTTCATGCTGCGAAGGAGCACACCTTCGAGCCCGTGTTCAATCAGTGGGCTAAGCCTGAAGGGAAGGACGTCAGAGCACGCTCTCGCAGAAAATCTACAACAAAGATGTCTGGGCGGAGGTTGGCCCACTGGTCGGCTCCCTTCGATAGTCATGTCACAGAGACGGGCCGGTGCAGGCTCCGCCCGTCAACGATTGCTGGGGTTTTCTCCACTTTTCTGAAAAGGCTGCTTAAATCAGTCTAAATGGTTTGGTGAAAAATCCCACAGACCTTCAGGATATTTCTTATGAGTATGTGCGCCTGTTAATGCCCAAACACGTCATGTGTTCCCGGCGTTATTGGTTTGGCTGACTGGGCTTGGATGTCATTCGACGAAGGGCGCCGCAGTCAGACCCCTTACATTTGGAGCGAAGCACGCATGGCTCAGGTTAGTCTGATAGATATCACGTCTGGAAAATTGGTCGCGCAATCAACGGGAAACTCTATCACCGTTGGCGGCCCTAGTATTGTTAAGATTTCGTTGAATCCTCAAACGCTGAAGTCTGCTTCTCAGGCTGGAAGCGACTTGGTTATTGAGCTAACGACGGGTGAACAGATCGTTCTCAAAGGCTTTTTTATTGTCTCGGCTGACGGGCTGCGCAATGAGTTGGTCCTGGAGCATCAAGGCAAATTCTGGCACGCAACTTATGAACCAGATCATGCATCGCTTTCTTTAAAAGAGATTTCTAACGTAGATGAGCTGCTGGTGGATGACGGAGACAACACCTTCATGTGGCTGCTTGGAGCGCTTGGCCTTGGCGGCGTAGCGGCACTGGTCGGTGGTGGTGGTGGTGGTGGTGGTGGTGGTGGAAACGCGGCCGTCAGCGCCACCAAGCCGTCTGCACCTTTGATCAATTTCGATATCCAGTCCAACACACTGGCTATTCAAGGTCGCCCTGGTGGTCTATTTGAGGTCAAGGGAGAAGGCGGCCAAGTACTTTCCGCTGGTACGCTTGGTAATGATGGGCGCGTGCAAGTCCAGCTGCCACCCACTGCCAGCCACCAAACTATCACGACGACCCAGACGGTGGATGGTCTTCAGTCTGATCCTTCTGTGGCGCTTACCTTGCCGCTGATGACACCGACGTTGGGCGTTGTAGATCCTGATACGGGTGCATTGCCGGTCACCGGCAAGCCGGGTTCGACCGTGCAATTGCTGGACGAGAACAACAACCCGATTG
>NZ_SPKP01000046.1:0-8889 GCF_023127835.1 Pseudomonas sp. B329
TCGTCACGCTGCTGCCGTCAGGCAGGTGCACGCTGACCAGGCCGCCCGGCTCGGCAGTGCCGGCCAGGCCCAGGAGGTTGTTGAACAGAATTTCCGGGGCGTCGGGCAGCGAACCGCCCTCATCCTTGGAGCCGCCACCGCCGCCACCGCTGCTGACCAGGCCAATGGTGCCGAGGCCAACGCCAGCTAGCAACAGGCCGAGCAAGTCGTCGGACTGTTCGATGAGGAGTTCATCGATGGAGCCCAGCTCCAGCACTTCGGTGCCGGCCCAAGGGTCGGAGTAGTCGGCCCACCACAATTGGCGATTGCTCGGCTCCTCCAGGACCAGGTCATTGCGTACCCCGTCAACACTGTGGAAAAAATTGTCGATGGTGATGACCTCACCACTCTTCAGACGCACCACCAAGCTCTCGCCATTACGACTAATGGACTTAAGGTCATCCGGTGAAGTAGCGATTTTTACCACGCACGGCCGCACTAGCGACAACAGGTTGTTGCCGCTAGCATCCGTCAACTGCCCTGTACTCTTTGCAATCAGTTGAATCGTGACCATATTTACTCCGTCCATATTTCAAAGCACAAAGGCGGCCGTCTTGCTAAAGTGTTCTACACTTACCAACCATGTTTTAGGCGCATCCTCACCCCCCGGATAACCAGCTCAGGTCGAGTTAAAGAAATCCGAGTTAAAGGATAAAAGATGACATGCAAGCAAGAAAATAAGAACACTCCTAAATCCAGGCTCACGACGCCTTCGACGGTTATGAAACCGCTCGATGTAGTCAAATAAACCCGCCTGCGCCTCATCACGAAGTCGATACGACTGATGGATAATGCGCTCCCGCTTGGGCTGAATAGCGAGCGCTTCGAGCTGGCGGCCCATATGCTGCGTGAGCATTTGTCTCCCGAGCAGCTTGCCGGCAAGCTGCGCAGCATGAACATTCCCAGCCTCAGAGATGCCTATGTCTGTCGCGAAACGATCTATAGCGCCATCTATGCCTTGCCGGTCGGCGAGCTGCGTAAGGAACTGATCATCTGCCTGCGCCAAAGCAAAACGGCACGCAGACCGCGCCCTGGCGACGCGGCCAGCCACCCAGAGATGGTCAGCATTCATGTGCACCCGCCGGAGATCGAAGACCGGCTGATGCCGGGGCATTGGGAACCTGCGGATCGTCCAGGACGGGGAAACGCCACACTGGGCTAGGAGCGGCGTCATCGACGCAAATCACCTGGCCACGGCCGTCGAGCAGGCGGCGGACAAATGTCTCGGGCGCACTATCAACAGTTTAGAAACGGCAGACCCAGCCAAGATACGAGCGCGCCTGCTCCAGCACGTTAAGCACGGTAGTCTCGCAATACTTGGCACTACCGCCGAGCGGCAAAACGATCAGGTTGCGCTCACGCAGGCTCAGCGGTAAGCGGACGGCAAACACACCTTGTGAATCTTTCGTCCTCTCCGGTTTCGATGGCAGCTTGCTTCGCTTATTCTTCCCGACTCACGCGTAAGGATCGGAGTAGGTTTGACGGCATGGAAGCAGATAAATCTTGTCCTGTAGTTCTGCGAGGCCGAGAAACGCTGGAAATCTTAGCGTTCGAGCATCCATTAGCAGGCTTTCAGCTGGTCAAAGGCAGTGTCGAGCCAGGTGAGTCAAGCGACCTGGCTGCGGTTCGAGAGCTGAAAGAAGAAGCAGGGATTCAGTCGACAGTTGGGCGACATCTGGGGCAGCGGCGATGCATCGTAACTGGATACACATGGGCATTTCATGAATGTCATGTTGCCCAAGACCTTCCAGATACTTGGATGCATTTTGCAGAAGATGATGGAGGCCATGAATTCAGATTCTTTTGGCATCCGCACGTGAGCGAGCCCTCTGAGAATTGGCATCAGGTTTTCAAGGATGCTTTGAGCTTTCTTCGGAAAAAACTCACTGAAGCCTAAGTGCGCTTACAGCTTTTCTTGGGGTAGTCAGGACGGAACCCACTGATGCGGCAGCAATTGTGCGATCTCACGGACCCGCTGCGTCGGCAGTCGCTTCAGCACATCCTTGAGATAGGCATACGGATCATGCCCGTTCATGCGCGCCGATTGGATCAAACTCATGATGGCCGCAGCCCGCTTACCGCTGCGCAGCGATCCAGCAAGTCGAGTCAGCCGAAGGGAATTTCACCCCTCGGCTGCTCACAGAACCGTACGTGACAGTCTCCCGTCATACGGCTCTTGATCACACATTCGATGCACGTAGTAAATACCAATGCGCGAACAGCTCCGGATTCTCTCTTCGAACAAGACGCAGCCGATGCTCCGCTTGACGTATAGAGATTCGGTACTTGCTCTTCATCCATTTGAGCAGGCGCGATTGCAACGCGCTCCACAATCGATAGCTGAAGTTTCTGTACCAGAATTTACCGTAGTATTCGATCCATCCTCGAATCACAGCGTTGTACCTGCGAGAAAAATCCCTCAGGTCATCCGTAGTGGATCGATGGATGCGCCAGTGTTTGATCGTGTCTATCCACTTCCAGTACCCAGTTCTTACGACGGCACCGAATGGAGCATTGACGCAAAGCATCGTGGGCCGATCTTCCGGGCCTGTACCCATACGAGTCAGGATAGAAAATCGGATCGATCACAGCCTCCACATATCTTTTCACTGCGCCTTGGGCTACCCCACTGGCGCAATGCGCAATTAGCGTGGAACAATGCATCGAACAGCACTAGGCTGCTGCCCGCGGCGAGCATGTCGATGGATTCCTGCCAACACTCCAGCTTCACGCAGTTGACTACCGCATCGGTCAACACTGGCACCAGTTGCAGCCAACACCTGTCAGTCCGCAGGCCCCGCTCGCAGCGGCCCAGGGCAAAGAAAAGCTCGCTGACGTGCTTGCCAGTACTTTCCGCTTCGCAGCGCTCCCGTAGGCGGGGCGGCGCGAGCTTAAGTCAACGTTCGCGCAGCGCTTCGCGGGCGCGGTTAAGCGGCTTGGTCAAGTAATCCCAGACGGTCTTGGTGCCGGTGTGGATGTCCACGGTAGCTACCATGCCAGGGAAGATCGAGAAGGCCTTGCCGTTCTTGTTCTTCAACGAATCAGTCTCGGTACGCACGAATACCCGGTAATAGTACTGGTCGCGGCGAACCTCGTCCTGGATGGTATCAGGCGAGATGCTCACCACTTGACCGTCCATGCCGCCGTAGATGGAATAATCGTAAGCGCTGATCTTGACCATGGCCGGAAGGCCCGGATAGATGTAGGCGACATCGCGCGGAGAAACGCGCGCCTCCACCAACAGTTGGTCTTGCACCGGAACGATTGTCATGAAACGACCGTTGGGCGGGATCACTCCGCCGACAGTGTTTATCTCAATGTCCTTGACAATACCGCGTACCGGCGAGGTGATGGTCAGACGCGACAGCGAGTCTGCTCGGCCACGGGTCACCGACTGCTGCGCCTCCACTTCGCTATTGGCCTTGGCCAGGTCCTCGCGAGCCTTCACTAGGTACTGGTTACGGGTCTCTGTGGCTTTAAGCTGCAGTTCGTTGGCTTGGCGTCGCAGGCGCAACACTTCGACGTTGCTAGCCGCACCGGCCTCGGCCAGACGCGAGGTCATCTGCAGTTCCTTGTTGACCAAGGTAAGGGCCTCGCTGATACCACTAAGAGTTTTCTGCAGGCTTTCACGGCGGGACTTGTACAGCGCCGTCTCGGACTTCACCAGATCCGGCTCCTTCATCACCTCGGCGGGAAACACCGGCTCATCGCCGTCGACCTCGGCGCGTAAGCGCGCCGCCATGGCCAGGGCCGAACGTGCCCGCGCGGCGCTCTCATCCACCGCGGACTCAGTCTTGGTACGGTCCAGCTGGGCTAGCACCTGCCCGGGTTCCACCAGGTCGCCTTCCTTGACCCGCAATTGCGAGAGGATGCCGCCCTCCAGAGACTGGATGACCTGTTCGCGGGTACTAGGGATCACCTTACCGCTACCAGTGGAGACCTCATCCAGCTTGGAATAGTAAGCCCAGATAAATAGCAGCAGCATGGCGGCGAAAGCGCCCCAGACTACGCGCGAGGCACCCGGCACGCGCTGCTGCTCGACAAAGAGTTCGCAGCCTGGCGCAACGGGCCTGGGCAACCGAATCGAATTAACCTTCATGATGACTCCCGCGGAGTCAGCCGCGCGGTCGCTTTCGACGGATTCCCGTGCACCGCCACAGCAGGCACCGACTCAGCCACCGCTGCCGCACCACCCGGTGCGGCAGCGGCACCGTCCGGGCCATCAGTTGCGGCGGCCGGTTTTTCCACCTGTCGGTTGAGCTTGTCCAGCACCGCCTGCTTGGTGCCGTCCAGTACCACCTTGCCGCCATCGACTACAATGATCCGGTCAACCCAACGCAGCACACCAGGACGGTGGGTTGCCACCACCAGGGTGCGGTTGTTAAGCCAAGGTTTCAGGTTGTGGACCAGTTGTTGCTCGGCGAGCTCGTCGAGCCAGGCAGTAGGCTCGTCAAGCAGCAGAACCCGTGGATCACGCAACAGCGTACGGGCCAACAACAACGCCTGGCGCTGGCCGCCGGACAACCCGCGACCGCCTTCGAGGATCTGATGATCGAGCCCATCAGGCTGCTCCTGCACCATCGTCAGGGCGCCGCTCAGGCGCAGGGCGTTAAGCAACTCGTCGTCGCTGGCGCTGGGTCGACCCATGGTCAGGTTCTCACGCAGCGTGCCGAAGAACAGATTGGCCTGTTGACTGAGGAAGGCTACGTCACGGCGTACGTCGTAGGGGTCGATCAGATCTAGCTTGAGCGAGTCGAGCATCAGCATGCCTTCCTGTGGCCGGTACATCCCAGCCATCAGTTGCAGCAGGCTGGACTTGCCGGCACCGTTGCGGCCAAGAATGGCCACCTTCTCGCCAGCGGATATATTCAGTTGGCCAACCTCGATGGCCTGGCGCTTATCTTCTTGGCGGTAGCGGAAACGCACGTTCTCCAAGGTGAAATCGCCGTGGATCACAGGGCGGTGCAGCAGGCAACCGGCGTCCGCGGTTTCCACCGGACGCTTCATCAGCTCCTCCAGGCCCTCGCGGGCGACCTTAGCCTGCTGCCAGCGCGCCATGACCCCAGAGATCTGCGCCAGCGGCGAAATCATCCGCGAAGACAGAATCGACATGCCAATCAGCACACCGATGGTCATGTTGCCCTCCATCACCTGGAAGCAACCGACCAGGATCACCACTGCATAGATCAGTGTCTGCACTTCCTGGGTCCAGGTCATGAGCGCGCCGGAAATGAAGCGTTGGCGCATGCTGATGTCGGCCGACACCGTGTTGAGGTGGTTCCACTGGTTCTGGAAGCGCTGCTCGGCGCGCAGTTGCTTGATGTCCTCAATGCCCTGCACCGCCTCCACCAGGATGGCGTTGCGGATCGACGACTCGCGCATACCTTCTTTGGATAGCTTGGCCAGGCGTTTCTGAGCCAGCAGGCCGGGGATGATCAGCAGCGGCAACACCGCCATCGGCACCAGTGCCATATAACCACCGATCACCCAGAGCATCAGTAGGAAGAGGAAGAAAAATGGCAGGTCGGCCAAGGTGCCAAGGGTAGTCGAGGTGATCAGTTCACGCACCTGCTCTATCTCACGCAATTGCGAGATGAACGAACCGGTGGACTTTGACATGGCCTCGTTGCGCAGGCGCAGAGCGTGGCCAAAGACCCGGTCGGAAATGCGCAGGTCGGCGCGCTTGCCGATCTTGTCAGAAAGGCTGGTTCGCGCCAGGCGCATGCCAAACTCGATGGCCACCGCCAGTATCACCCCGCCGAACAGCACCCACAGGGTTGCCTCAGACTGCGCCGGCACCACGCGGTCGTATACCTGCATGGAGAAGATCATTGAGGACAACGCCAATACGTTGGCGACCAACGAGGCGAGCATGATGTCGCCATAACAGCGCCAGTCCTTGAGGACGATGCTCCAGAACCAGTTCCGCTCGTAAGGCTTGATATAGTCGTCGACCCGCACGTCAGGTACGGCAATTTCCGGACGCAGGCAGAAGACCCGCTGCACCCGCTCGCTCACCTCCTGTACCGGCAGCGCCTGCAGCACGCCCTGCTCGCCGCTCAGGCGCACGCCAACACGCCCCTGGCCATCAATGCTTTCGATAACTCCGACCTGACCGCCGGAGAACTGCGCCAGCACTGGCAAGCGCCAGGGATCCAGCACACCCTTGCTCAGCGGTTCGCTGCGCAGCGACATACCCATGTCACGGGCCATGCACTGCAGTTGCTGGTCGAGGTCCTGATTGGGCAACCATTCTTGACCAACGCGAACACGCTCCTCAGAAACATCGAGACGATAGTGTCGGGCCAGAAACAGCATCGATTCAAGCCAAGGCACATAGGCAGCTTCTGACTTCCGTGCTTGCGTAGTCATTTAGAGCTCTTCCTTGATTTGGAAGACGTCGTGCATGTAACCGGTGGCGTTGATGAAGCCCACCTGAGCGACCCACAAGTCGTGGCGTACGTTTACCAGGTCGCTGCGTGCCTGGAAAATTTCCTGCTCAGTGTTGAGCAAGTCGAGCAGCGTGCGAGTGCCCAGCGAGAGGTACTGCTCGCGGTATAGCTGCTGGGTGTCGTAGATGTTCTTCTGTCGCTCGACGAGCACCTTGAGACGGTCCTTAAGGCCACTCATCTGCTGCCGTAGAGCGGTCCACTCGTCGTTGGATTCGAGTTTTCTGGTGTAAATGCGCTCTTCCGCCGCCCGCACCCCCAGGCCCGCGCCGCGAACCCGCGCCGACGGCGCGCCACCGGCGAACAAGTCATGCTTAACACCGACCGTCAGGGTATAGACCTGGTCGCCAGCGCTGCCCATGTACTTGCTGACTCCGCCGTCGGCGGTGAAAGTCGGCATGGTATTGGATTTGGCCAGCGAAAATTGCACCTGCGCCTCATCCAACTGAGCCTCGGCTAGGCGCACCGCGACGGGGTGTTCCGGGGTCGGCTCGATACCCAGTACGGATTGCAGCAGGCGCTCGGCCGGCACGCTGACATCGGTGCCGGTGAGGTCACGGCCGATCATTATATGTAGCTTGGTACGCTGCTGCTGCAACTGGGTCTGGATAGCCAGCAGCGCCGACTGCGCAGCCTCCACTCGCGACTGTGCCTGGATCAGGTCCGCCTGGGTACTGGCACCGTCTCTTGCACGCTGTCGGGCTAGTTCGCGCAGACGTTTGACACCTTCGCTCTGCCCATTGGCCACATCCAGAAGTTCGTTGTAACGCGATACCTCGATCAGGGTCTGCGCTGATTGCCGAGCCACCTCATCGGTGGCCGCCATCATCTGCAATTGCTGCACGCGCACACCAGCCTCGGCGTCCTTCACAGAGTTAGCCACCTTGCCGAAGTCGTAGAGCATCTGAGAGGCGTTCAGCGACAGGCTCTGCCCGTTACCGTAGATACCCTGCTTGCCAGTGCTCAGGCCGACCTGGACGGTTGGCAGGTAGCCGGCTTTGGCGACGTTGATGGCTTCACGCTGCTGATCGACCCGGGCCGCGGCGTCGCGGATCGACGGGTAGACCTCCACCGCCAAAGTCACCGCCTGCCAGAGATCGAGCCTGGCGTTTCCGGGGTCCACCTTGGCATCTTCCACGACAAGGTGGCCCACCGACAAATCCAGCACCGGCTTAGTAGGGAGTGAGAACCGCATGTCGCTCGGAGATGCCGGTCGACGCTCTGCACCGGTGCCATTCTCCACGGGCTTACGCACCGCCGGCGCAACCTCTGGCTGTGTAGTAACCGCATCCACCCACCGGCATTCGGGACGATAGACCATGCGCGCACTGGACTTAGTAGAGGTATCCGACACTCCACCAGCGACAACAAACAGGGGCATCGCCAATAAGGGTAATGCGCTCCATTGAGACTTTTGGAAATACATTTTCGGCTTCTTGCAAAACGGAGATGCCATGCTACATGCCGCCCCCATCCTTATCGCTAGGAATACTCTTAAAAACCCCCTCAGCCAGACTGATCTGTCCCGGGACTTATAGTGGCCTACTGATCCCGGCCACCAATTTAGGCGAAAACCCTAGCCGAGAAAGAGATGTCCGATGAGCAAGCAGTTCAGCTTGCCTGAACAGCACGGAGGAGTTGAGAGCACTGTTTGAGCAAAACGCCAAGAGACTCGTAAATCGCTGCCGCGAGCCAGTTCACGTCATCACTCAACAGCTGCTCGATCACGTCAATCGGGGTCGTGATATCCACCCAACCAATAGCCAGCACCTCACCGCGCAATTGATGCAATGCCTGCAACGCCCAGTGCCGATCGCATAGGGCGACCGCCTCAATCAGGCTCCTGAGGTTATTGCAAAGTTCAGCATATTCCTCCTCTCCTTCTTGCTTCTGCTCAAACAATAGTTGCACCTGGGGTATCAGCAGGGACACGTCGCACCAGAGCTCAATCATCTGCTGCAGTTTGGCCGGTCTGATAGGTTTGATCAGCAGGCCATCTATTCCGGCATCAAAACAACGCTCGAGGCGGTCGTTATCCGCGCAGCGATTGCCGTCATTTGCCAGAGAGCATGTTCAACGAGGTCGCCGCGGTATTCGATGCCCTGCTCAGAATGGATCCCGCATTGCGCCCAGCGCTCGGAAGCGTCGATCGATCATTGCGCTCACGAGCATGGAACGATGGCAAGGTCACTGCGCACCACGCCATTACCCGACTGTGAGGTCACCACCATGCTCATGAGCACCAACAGCTACCTGGAGTTTTACCTCTCGCTGCTGGCCTGGATCATCAACAACGGTATCTGGAGCATCCTGTCCGACACCGGACTGTTCGCCGCACCCTTCGGCGCGATCATCTTGCAAGAATGGTTGTCGGCCCGTCAGCAAGGCGCGGATGAAGGAA
>NZ_SPKP01000046.1:8899-11555 GCF_023127835.1 Pseudomonas sp. B329
GGGATTGCTCTCGGTGCCTCGAATCGAGAACCGGCTGTGGCTGGCCTACATCGTCGTCTTGTTCGGCTGCGCGCCGGTCTTTCCATTGAGCCTCACGTCAATGGCGTTCGATGATGCAGCGAGCCAGCGCTGCGGTATCAGTGTGGCTAAGCCAGCAGAAACCGCCTGGGGGATGACCTTCAATACCATCGGCGAACGCTCTGCCAACGTACCAATCTGGTGGTTTCTGGTACACGCCGTGAGCAAAGGGGTGACCGCGGCAGCCACGGCCTCCATCCCCTGTGCACCGGATATCCGACAGATGCGCATGGAGATCGACAGTTCGCGCATCGATAACCAGGTTTTGCTACAGGAAGTCGCCGACTTCACTCGCGACTGTTACGGCTATTCCCGCTCTCGGCTATTCACCAATCGTCCACAGCTGGACAAGGCGCAAAGTCATGATGCGTCCTGGATCGGCTCAAGCTATTTTCTCGACACGCCGGGCTACTACGACACCGATCGCTCACGTACACCGCGAGTCAGTTGGCCCTACGATGAAACCCGCGATGCTTCCTTGCCACGGCTGGAGAATGGCGCGGGCTATCCCACCTGCAAGCAGTGGTGGAGCGACAGCGGTGTCGGGTTGCGCGAGCGCTTGATTGAGCAAGTCGATCCTTCGCTGTTGACCCAGCTGAAAGGCTGGTTGACTGTCCGTTCAAGCAACGAGATCGAGGATGCCACACTGCGCGAACTGGTCAGCCCGCGCCAGCAATCGATGTCCATGTCGCCAGGACAGGTGTACCAGGACTATGGCTCCAGTGCTCGCGGCGGGTCGATCAATCAGGGGCTTAATAACCTGGCCACCAACACGGGGCTGGCCCTCGGCTCCTTCAGCAACTTCCCGGCGATGAACGCGCTACGCGCCGCTCTGCCGATGGTGCAGGCTTTCCTGATCATGGGCGTCATCATCAGCCTGCCACTGATCATGCTGGTCAGCACCTACCAGCTAAAGACCGTCATGACGGTGACGTTCGCGCTGTTCACGCTGCACATGCTGACCTTCTGGTGGGAGCTGGCCCGTTGGGTCGACTCCAGCATGCTCGATACCTTGTACAACCAAGTGTCGGCGTCTAATCAGGTGCTGCTGTCGCTGCCCACATCCGGTTTTATGGACGGGACCGTCACGGCACAGGTGATTGAGTATGTGATGGGGGCGATGTTCTTGGTTCTGCCAGGACTATTTCTAGTTGCCATGAGCTGGGCAGGCTACTCAATTGGCAGCAGCCTTGAAGGGATGCTAGGAAGTGCGAGCAAAGCAGCGCATGGCGCGGCAAGCGAAGGCACAGATCAGTTGATGGGAGCTACGAAAAGGATCATCTGACGTCACTACTCGATGATTTGGAGTGCCCGATGTAATGGCCGTTGTCGTCGTAATTGCCTAGATAGGTGTTGGCCCCTAAAAAGTCTGGGCCTGGCTCATTGCCTTCGAGATCCGCGTCAATGGCAGCCTTGGACAACAGGAGACCAATCACAGCGACCATCGTTACGACAGAAGCGACCAACCAGAAACCGATAAAGAGCAACCCAAGAATGAGTGCCAGCTTCGTAACCAGAAAGCTCCCACGAACCAATAGCCCACCCGCAGGCATACCTGTCGCCACCGCACGTTTAGCCACACGAGATTCAAATCCTTTCAACCTGCGATAAACACGTTTTACCGACATACCGCATGCATATGCCCAGCGGTGTGTGCGGGAGATTTGAAGTGGCTGCTGAGCCGACATGATTGCGCCCTCTTCTGAGCGTATTCCTGTGGAAATCGAGATTACAGACTACTACTGAAAACCGCCCATGCTTAACCGTTTATCAGCTTGCTCGGTCGAAAAACTCTTCACTGGAAGACAGAAGACGCAGCTCGTGCACCTACGCCTCTATGGCCGTTGACCCATCCATATCTTCCAGCTACATAGAGGGTACGGATCGCTGTTATCGACAGCACCTTCCCAGGTAGCCTGAGCCTTCAAAGCTACGTCACTCCGGTGATGGCTCCCCCCAAGTGCGATTAGCGTTCGGTGGCTCGCACGGTCACGTTTCACGGGTGATGAGCGCCTACTGCTGTCCCAAGCGTCTTTCGAGCTTGGCGCGTCCCAAACCCTCTTGCTTTTCTTCAACCCACCGTGGGGAAATTCTTTCCCCTATGGGACAGGTTTCTTCGCGCCATCAACGGAGGCACCCCATGTCCGACTCATTCACAAGCGATGCACCGAACACTCTGCACTTGCCCGTTGTGTTCACTCCAGACGCGTGGCAACACGCAGTATTGCTCGATGGTTCAAGTCATCCTGAAAAGCTGCAGCTCGACAGGCTGAGCAACGTGGTACGCGCAGCCTTCAAAGCTCACCTGGCCGATCCAAACGCACCCTACATGGTGTTCGAGGTTGCCAAGTTCGGCTCAGTGAGTGATGCAGAACATGAACCACTGCTGCGACTGAGCCTCAGCCTGCTTCTGGCATCAGACCAGCCTAACGCCTTATTGATAGCGCTTGCGGAAGAGCAGCAACGCTGAACGCAAATGGCCATACCCGGCCACTGATCCAACTCAGGCTATACGCAGTCCTGCATCAATCCAATCAACACCCACCGGGGAACCCTCCCCGACGGGCAAGGCGTTCCT
>NZ_SPKP01000046.1:11565-19331 GCF_023127835.1 Pseudomonas sp. B329
ATTTTTCGAGGGAAATGCCATGCGCAATATCTACCAAGACGTGACTGACAAGATCGTTAACGCGTTAGACCAAGGCGTAGCACCCTGGATCAGACCCTGGTCCTCAAGTGGCTCAGCTGACGTCGGTCATCATCAACCCTACCCCATCAACGCCATCACCCAGCGTCCCTATTCGGGCATCAATTTACCGCTGCTCTGGACCGAGGCTAGAATGCAGGGGTTCACTCAAGATCGCTGGCTGACCTTCAATCAAGCCAAAAAAGCCGGCGGGCACATCCGTAAGGGTGAGCACAGCACCCTGGCGGTGCTCTACAAACCGATGGAACGCGAGGAACAGACCGAATCAGGCCAACCCGTACTCGATGAAAACGGTCAGCCCAAGATTGCTCATTTCGGGATTCTCAGGACGCATTTTCTGTTCAACATCGAGCAAACGGAGGGGCTCGAAACGCTCAACGAAACGGTGCTCGAGACGGAATCGAGCGATTCCTTCTTCCCCAACAGTGCTGCCGAAAGCCTGTTGCTAAGTTCGGGCGCGAATATCATTCATCGATTTGCCGACGAAGCCTTTTACCACCCGATCAGGGATCTCATCCAACTGCCGACAAAATCGCAATTTCACGATCAAGGTGGATACTACGCCACTGCACTTCACGAGCTGACGCACTGGACCGGACACCACTCTCGATTGCAGCGCGAAGGCGTGACCTCTCCGTGTCCCTTTGGCTCGCCAGCCTATGCATTTGAAGAGTTGATCGCCGAGATGGGCGCCGCTTTTTTATGTGCCTACGCCGGTATACGGGGAGAGCTTCGGCACGAGGGCTATATCGACTCCTGGCTCGGCCTGCTCAAGGCTGACAACCGCGCGATTTTCCGCGCCAGTGGCCAGGCCCGATGCGCTTCGGAGTATGTGCTCAACCTGGAGCAGCAACGGAAGCAGACGGTAATGGATGACTCGCGATGCATGAACGATAGAGCTTGATCGTCACCTCACCGCTGCAAACCCTTCATAGGGTCCAACACAAGTTGGACCCTTTTTTATGCCCAGAAAATTCCCACACTGCAGAGCTCTGACGCAAAGAACATGAAGTAATCCCGTAACCGCAGTACGCCGTTACGTATCCAGGTTCTCCGCTAGGTAATCCACCAGCTCGAGTGGACTTCGGCTGTCGATCACCTTGTAGATCAGATCACGTTTGCTGCGCGGTAGCTTCTTGACCACGCTCTTCGCCGAGGCCCTGACGGCTTCGTCTGTTCCATGGATACGTGCCGCGAGCAGCAGTATGAGCGTGGCGTCAGTAAGGTTCATGGCAAGACCCGATAAAATTCGCACCGCAGTGTACCGACACTTTCCTTTTTCGTACCAGCATGCGCATCCAATAAAACGGCACCAGGACAAATCGATATTCCGATTGCCGCACAAAGGGAAACGCGTCAAAAGGACCGGTAAGGGTTGGAAGGGAATGGGGAGTCAAGGGTAAGAGCCCTATCCGAAAAGGCTAAAAGGCCACTGACTCTGCCAGTTCCCGGGAGTACTATGATGCTCAGTCTGTTTCGGCACAAAAGGCAAAAGCCTCCTCAGCCACCAACTGTAAACGTCGCCGATGGGTACCTGCCCATCGAATCGTCCCAGAGCTTGTTAGCAGCCGAGCATCGCCGCCAGTTGCTTGATCGCATTTGGCAGTACACCGCCCTCTCCCATCCGCAATTCAGCCAGCTCTATTTAAATCCGATCCATCGATACGCCGAGCTGGTCCAGCAGCTTCCTGCCAGCGAGACGCACCACCATGCTTATCTTGGCGGCATGCTCGACCATGGATTGGAGTTGGTCGCTTGTAGTTTGAAACTGCGTCAGTCGTATCTGCTGCCGACCGGCGCCGCGCCCGAAGACCAGGCCGCCCAGACCGATGCTTGGTCCGCTGGCATCACCTATGGCGCGTTGCTCCATGACATCGGCAAGATCGCCGTGGACCTGCTGGTCGAACGCCAGGATGGCCGTGTTTGGCATCCTTGGCAGGGTTCCATAGATCAGCCGTATCGTTTCCGCTATCTCAAGGGGCGCGACTACCACTTGCACGGCGCGGCCGCAGGCTTGCTCTACAACCAGATTCTCGACCGGCCAATTCTCGATTGGCTCAGTGGATTTCCGCCACTGTGGGCCAATCTGCTGTATGTCCTGGCGGGCCAGTACGAACGTGCCGGCGTGCTCGGTGAGTTGGTGATGCAGGCCGACCGCGTTTCCACCGCACAGAACATCGGTGGAAACCCGAGCAAGGCACTGCAAGCACCCATTCATTCGCTGCAACATCACTTGATCAGCGGATTGCGTCATCTGATTCAGCACGAACTGAAACTCAACCAGCCAGGTGCCGCGGGATGGCTGACCCAGGACGCGCTTTGGCTCGTCAGCAAGACGGTCACGGACAAGCTGCGAGCCTACCCCAGCAAAGCCACATGCTTAGCGGGCTCTGGCTGCGGAAGCAGAGCATCAACCAGCCCGAGTGAACGGAACTCAATAGCGCGCCAATACTTCCCTTTCTGGGCACGACGACAGCCCATAACTCAAGGCTGCACGCTGGCTATCCGGTACTGACCATAGGCCCTTTACCGGCCCCAGCGACATCACATGGTTATTTCGTTTTCTAGTCCCAGCCAAACGAAATACTGCCGATTGAGCAAACGAAATTTCGCTTCCGAAAATATCTTTTAAAATCAGCACTATAAGATTCAGTCCAGCCCCAGCCCCAAGAGAAAAAAACGAAGCACCTCGACTTCCCTTGCCTCCTCCTTCCTAATGTCATTGGACACGTTAGCTCTTGCCCTGTGCCAAACAAATCGCTAAAGTTCACCTGTCGCTGCCAATTCAGCGACCGGGTTTGACAGCCCGATAACCTCTAGGCGCACAGGCGCCAGCCGTACCGGTAACAGGCGCTTTTTTTGTGCCCGTAGTTCCGTGTTATGGCGGTCGTGCGTGGGGCACCTTCGGGTGCGCCGGGTTCCTAGAGTCCCGGTCTGTCAACCTGCGCACGGCTGCCACCCTATATTCGATTGACAGCGAATCGTGGCAGCTCCACTACTCTAGGAGCACCACCATGCAACACACTCACGCCCCCACTCCATCTAACACTAGTCGTGCAGCAGCATTCCGCGCCCTGGCCCTCGCAGCCCTCCGCGCCGACTCATCCCTTTCCGTTCGCCTTGAGCGCTACAACGCTGCCATAGCAAAGGCCCGCGCACTGGATGCCCAGGAGGTGGCCAATGGCTAATTTCAAACCTCTGGAGTTTAGCTCTCAAGGCGGCACCAAACCTGTTCTGTATGTGGACAGCAGTGCTCCGCAACGTGAGTTGATGGACGCTGCCCAATGGCGACTTGGGGCAGTCAAAGAGCTGTTGAGCGTTCTTATCTGTTGCTCTACCGAGGATGGCGGACGTCATGATGTAGCGCAGGTATCACGTGCGCTGCTCCTACTAGTTGACGACGCAGAAGCCCTATTCCAGGCAGCTAGCCAAGCAGCTTGATTGTCCGTGCCGACCTAGCTTCGGTTGGGTCGGTAGGCACATATAGAGGTACCTATGAATACTTGGTACACCGCTCAAGAGCTCGCCGGCCAGCCAGGGCTTCCTGCGACAGCCCGTGCGATCCGCAGCTTCGCTCAACGCGCCGGCTGGAGCAGCCAGCGCCGAATTGGCAGCAAGGCCAGCGAGTATGCCTTTGCCTCACTGCCGACCGAGACCAAGCAAGCCTTGCTCGCCAAGATAGTTGGCGCTTCCCAACCTTCGGAAATCGTAGAGCGTGACGCACATTCGTCGTCACGCTTGAATGATAAACAACGCTCAGCCATGGCCGCTCGCCTGGCCTTTATCCGAGAGATAGAGCGCCTGAGCAAAGTCACCTCGCAGCGCCAAGCCATTGCGCTGCTGCTTACCCAGACCAAGGCCGGTGAGCTTTCACCCTACCTCGCTGAACGCCTGGAACGTGCCAACGACCGTAAAACCAGCGCCCGCAATCTATCCGAGCGAACGCTAAAGCGCTGGCTTGCCGACTATAAACAGTACGGAGAAGCCGGTTTGGCGCCGGCACGGCGCAAGGCTGACGTGAACGTACCGGAGTGGGCAGCGGGCTTTCTGCGCTGTTATCAACGCCCGACAAAACCGAGCGTCGAAGCCAGCTATGCAGAGTTTGCAAGCAAGCACTCTGACGAGCGCCCGAGCATTCACCAGGTGCGCCGTTTCCTTAACAAGCTAAGCATCGATGCACGTGAATTTGGCCGCTGCAGTGCCCAGGAAGCTAAGGCCTACAAGGCGTTCAACCGGCGCAGTACGCTTAACATGCTGCCAGGTGAGGTCTACACCGCCGACGGCCATACCTTCGATGCAGAGGTGCTAAACCAGCGCACTGGTAAACCCTACCGCCCGGAAATCACCACGGTAATAGATGTAGCCACACGCCGTGCACTTGGGTTTTCAGTCGGTGAGGCCGAGTCGCATATTGTCGTACTCGATGCTCTGCGTGACGCCGTACAGCGCGGCGGCATGTTCGTGATGTTCTATGTCGATAACGGCCCTGGCTACAAAAACAGCACCATCCGGGAGGTCGTAGAGCGGCTGGGCGGTAGCATAATTCATGCCTTGCCCTACAACAGCCAGGCCCGTGGCCTGATCGAGCGCGCCCATCAAACTATATGGGTGAACGCTGCCAAGAAGATCCCTAGCTACCTGGGCGCTGACATGGATCGGCATGCGGGCCACAAGGTGCACAAGATCACTCGCAAGCAGCTACGCGAATCAGGCAGCACAAATCTGATGCCAACCTTCGACGAATTCAGAGCGGGCGCAGAAGCCGAAATAGAAGCCTACAACCGTAAGCCACATAGAGGATTACCCAAGATCCGTGACCCAAAAACGCTCCAGCGTAGACACATGACACCGTTGGAGGCATGGGACGCTGCCATCGCCAAGGGCTGAGAACCACTCAAGGCACCGCCCGAGGTGGTGAATGATCTGCTGCGTCCACAGGTAGTCCGCAAAACTCATCGCGGTGAAATCTCTTGGGCAGGTGAACGCTATGCATTAGAGGCGCTTGGCAACTTTCACGGTAAGCAAGTTCGAGTGGCTTATGACGTCCGTGATTCCTCACGGATATGGGTTCGCACCATGGCTGGCGAAATGATCGGCGAAGCCAAGCTGAACGGAAACAGCAGCGACTACATAGCACCATCTATTATCGAACAAGGCTATGTCAAACAGGCCAAAGGCCAATTCAAGCAAACCGTGGCAAAGCTGGAAAGCCTCACAGGGAAACGTGTGGAGCTGGTCGCTGAACCAGTCGTCGACTACAGCCAGGCACAGCTCACTGCGGCCCGCCAGCATGCTGTACGTCTGGCAGCGCCATCCCATGATCAATTCAAGCTGCCAAGTGACTCTATGTCTCGCTATCGCCTATGGCAGCGCCTCAATGCACGCCAGCAGGCGGGTGAAAGCCTTTCCGAAGAAGAGGCTCTATGGCACCAGCACTACCCCAAGCATCCTGACTACCAAGCTATTCGGCGTGTGTTTGAGCATGCCATGCCCGCACGCTAAGCAGGCAGACACGGAGAAAAACATGAACGTATCGAAGATCGTGCCATTAACCAATGTAGGGATGCTGGCCAGTGCCATAGAACGCGCGCAAAGCCGCCCAGATAATCTACCCGGACTGGTAGTAATGTACGGTGCAAGCGGACTTGGCAAGACTGTGGGGGCTAACTTTGCCGCCAACATCTACCGGGGTTATTACGTCGAGTGCCGGGACACCTGGACGAAAAAAGCCTTCCTCGCCGCCATCCTCAAAGAGATGGCTATCATCCCCCTGCGCACCATGTCAGAGATGGTCGACCAGATTGCCTATCAGCTTTCGCGTAGCCACAGGCCTCTTATTATAGATGACGCGCAATACCTTCTAGATAAAGCCATCGCGAATGTGCTGACCGATATCTACAACGCCAGTCACGGCACCATCGTCCTGATCGGTGAAGAACGAGTACCTCAATCCATGGCCAAACGCGAGCGCCTGCATAACCGTGTTCTGGAATGGGTACCCGCCTTGGCAGCGACGACAGAAGACATGCGCGCGTTGGCCGACGCCAATTATCCCCACCTGCACATCCATGACGATCTGCTGGATGACTTATGCAAAGCCGTGCGCGGCTGTCTTCGACGGATCGTCGTGAACCTTCACCAAATTCAATCCGAAGCTGCAGCCCTCTGCTTGGATAGCATCAATCTTGCTCAGTGGGGGCAGCGTGGCTGGTTCACAGGTGACGCACCTTTGAGGAGGGATTGACTCATGGCCAAGCAAGGTCGAAAGCCCGCCCACCAGTGCATGCTAGATGGCAAAGACAACCGCCAACGGATCTGGGATTTGCTAAGTCAATTCCCGGCCGGAATCAGCACTTACGCCATAAGCCGACGCACGAGCATTAATGATGAAACGGTAAAAACCTACATCAATTGCCTGCGTAAAGGGGGCTATCTAGAGCGCTGTGATGGCGTAGGTGAACTGTCGAAATTCCGGCTTGTGAAAGACACAGGAGCCGAAGCGCCTCGCCTTCGTTTAGATGGAACACCCAGTCTGCAAGGCCGTGGCACAGAAGCCATGTGGCGGACTTTACGCATACCCGATCTCGTTCAGCGCCGTCGAGATCGTCGCCCTCATCCCGTGGCCAGTGAGTTGATCGGCATACCCCATCCGACGTAACGCGCCATTCAGCGTGTTCTCACTGATACGCTTGCTCAGGTCGCTTCGATGCGCAAACAAGTAGCGCTGCGCGGGAACAACCTGGTCCAGCAAGTGACGCACAATCTCCAGCGCCTGAACCGACAGCGGCACGATATAAGGCGGTACATTTTGGGTCTGCTTCCCTGGCTTCCGCATCGCTAACTGGAGCTGTTTCACCACTTCCGCCGGTATGACCCACAAGCGCTTCTCTAGATCGAACTGATCAGGTGTTGCCAACCGCAACTCGCCCGTGCGGACGCCGGTCAGCAACAACAATCGAAGGCCAAGCCGAGTTTGGTCGGCACCACCGTAGTTTCGAAGCGCGGCCATCAACCCCGGGAGCTCGTCCATGCGGAGAAACGGGTTGTGCGTAACAGGCGGTTTGGGTAGCGCAACCACATCAAGATCCGAAGCTGGGTTGTGTTCCAGCCCCTCAATCTTGACCAGCGCATAGCGGAACAATTGGTTGAACCAAGTCCGGCATTTTTCGGCTGTCGTTAAGGCCTTGCGCTGTTCGATCCTGCTCAGCAAATCCAACAGATCGTGACGATTGATATCGTAGATAGAACGCCCACCCAGTATAGGCAGGACGTCTTTACTGAAGATCCTCAAAATCTGCGAGAGCGTGCTCTGGCGTCCTTCCTTCAGGCTCAGCCTACGGAACTTCACCCACTGATTGAACACAGCCTCAAAGGTGTGCTCTGCCGCAAAACGAACAGCACGACGCTGTTGCTTACGGTGCTCATAGGGATTGATGCCTTGGGCGACCAAGGCGCGCGCCTCATCACGTCGAGCACGGGCCTCTTTGAGGCTGATTTGCGGATAACTACCGAGAGACATGCGCTTCTGCACACCCGCCCAGTAGTACCTGAAACGCCAGATTTTTCCGCCGCGAGCCGTCACGTTGAGCGCAAGCCCATCCGTGTCGCCCATCGTGTAGTCATTGCCGGTGATTCTGGCTTGCCGAACGGTCGTATCCGAGAGTGCCATAGCGAGCTCCTGAACAGAG
>NZ_SPKP01000046.1:19435-61999 GCF_023127835.1 Pseudomonas sp. B329
TGGAACGAAAAAAGGGCCTAAAGGCCCTGATTTCAATCACTTACAGAATTCAATGGAACTCTGCAGCGCAATATTTGGAGCGGGAAACGAGACTCGAACTCGCGACCCCGACCTTGGCAAGGTCGTGCTCTACCAACTGAGCTATTCCCGCTTGGTGATGCGCATTCTATAGAATCCTCAGCACCCGTCAACCCCTTGATTCAAAAAAGTTTTATTTCTTTTCAACCGTGGTTCGCAGATGAGGCCAGGCGGCGCGCAGGTATTGCAGCATGGACCACAGGGTCAGGCCGGCGGCGATGAGCAGCAAGGCGTAGCCGGTGAGTACCCAGAATGTGAAGTCCGACGGGTTGGCCAGCAGGATGACCAGCGCGAGCATCTGCGCGGCGGTTTTCCATTTGCCCATGTTGGAGACGGCGACGTGGGCGCGGGCGCCGATTTCGGCCATCCACTCGCGCAAGGCCGAGACGACGATCTCGCGGCCGATGATCACGGCGGCTGGCAGGGTCAGCCACAGGTTGCCGTGTTCCTGTACCAGCAGGACCAGGGCAACGGCCACCATGAGTTTATCGGCCACAGGATCGAGGAACGCGCCGAAGGGCGTGCTCTGCTCCAGGCGGCGTGCCAGGTAGCCGTCGAGCCAGTCGGTGGCGGCTGCGAAGGCGAATACCGAGCTGGAGGCGACGTAGCTCCATTCATACGGCAAATAGAACAACAGAATGAAAATCGGGATAAGCAGGACGCGTAGAACGGTAATCAGATTAGGGATATTCATCGGCACAACTGGCTACGAGGTGAGAAGGCATTCTATTCGCTGTGCAGGTTTGCATAAATCAGCTCAGCGAGCTTTTTACTGATACCGGGTGCTTTGGCTATCTCGTCAATGCTGGCACGGGACAGCTCCTGCAAGCCACCAAAATGTTTAAGCAAGTCGCGACGGCGGGTCGGGCCTACCCCCGCAACCCCTTCCAGGGTTGAGGTTCGCCGGGTTTTGCCACGGCGGGCGCGGTGGCCGGTAATGGCAAAACGGTGCGCTTCGTCGCGGATTTGTTGAATCAAGTGCAGTGCGGGTGAGTCGCCCTTCAAAGTGAACTCATGGGCGGCATCATTCAAGTACAACGTTTCAAAACCAGCCTTGCGCGTGGTGCCCTTGGCGACGCCGAGCAGGATCAGGTCGGGCACCGCCAGTTCGTTGAGCACGTCACGGGCCATGGACAACTGGCCCTTGCCGCCGTCTACCAGCAGGATATCGGGCAGCTTGCCCTCCCCGTCCTTCAACTTGCTGAAACGCCGCGTGAGTGCCTGGTGCATGGCGGCGTAGTCATCGCCGGCGGTAACGCCTTCGATGTTGTAGCGCCGGTAGTCGGACTTGATCGGCCCTTCCGGCCCGAATACCACGCAGGAAGCAACCGTGGCCTCACCGCTGGAGTGGCTGATGTCGTAGCACTCCAGGCGCTGGGGCGGCTCGTCCAGGTTGAGGACCTCGGCCAGGGCGTCGAAGCGTGCAGCGACGTGCTGTCGGTTCGCCAGCCGCGCGCCCAGGGCCTGTTCGGCGTTGGTCACGGCCAGTTGCTGCCAGCGGGCACGGGTGCCGCGTACGCGGTGGCTGATGTCCAGCTCGCGGCCGCGCAGCTCGTGAATCGCTTCGATCAAGGTGGGGAAGTCTTCATGCACCACGTTGACGATCAGCTCCGACGGCAGATCGCGCTCAGGGCTGCTGACGTAATAGTGGCCAAGGAACGCAGCCATGACCTCTGCCACGTCTTCGTCGATACCAGTCTGCGGAAAGAAGTTCTTGCTCCCCAACACCCGCCCGCCACGCACGCTGATCAGGTGCACACAGGCGCCGCCCGGGTTGACGAACGCGGCGATAACGTCGACGTCACCGGTGCCGCCTTCCATGCTTTGCTGGTCCTGGACGCGACGCAGCAGAGAGATCTGGTCACGTAGCTCGGCAGCCTTTTCGAAATCCAGGGTGCTGGCCGCCTGCTCCATGGCCCCGGACAGCTCATCAGTGAGCGCATTGCTGCGCCCTTCGAGGAACATCACCGAGTGGCGCACATCCTCGGCGTACTCTGCCGGCTCAACCAGGCCCACACAGGGCGCCTTGCAGCGCTTGATCTGGTATTGCAGGCACGGCCGCGTGCGGTTCTTGTAAAAGCTGTCTTCGCACTGGCGCACAAAAAAGGTTTTTTGCAGCAGGCTCAGGCTTTCACGGATCGCCCCAGCGCTGGGATAAGGCCCGAAGTACTTGCCCTTGAGCTTTTTAGCCCCGCGATGAATGCTCAGGCGCGGGAAGTTGCCATCCGATAAAAACACGTAAGGGTAGGATTTATCGTCACGCAGCAGGATGTTGTAGGGCGGCCGCCATTCCTTGATCAGCGTCTGCTCAAGCAGCAGCGCCTCGGTTTCATTGGCGGTAATGGTGGTTTCGACCTGGGCGATACGCGCCACCAGGGCGGCGGTTTTCGGCGCAAGGCCGGACTTGCGAAAATAACTCGCCAGCCGGTTCTTGAGGTTCTTGGCTTTGCCCACATACAGCAGGCGTGCCTCGCTGTCGAACATGCGGTACACGCCGGGGCGGCCACTGCAGGTCGAGAGAAAGGCACTTGGATCAAACGGCGTAGTCATGTCAGGCGCTGGCGTCCACCATGCCGTGGCGCACCGCGAGCAGGGTCAATTCAACATCACTGCTGATGGCGAGCTTCTCGAAGATGCGATAACGGTAGGTATTGACGGTCTTGGGCGACAGGCACAGCTTGTCGGAGATCGACTGCACTTTCTGGCAACCGACGATCATCAAGGCGATCTGGATTTCCCGCTCCGACAGCGTATCAAACGGCGAATCGCTGGTGGGCTGGAAGGATTTGATCGCCAACTGTTGGGCGATCTGCGGGCTGATGTAACGCTGGCCGGCAAAGACCAGGCGAATGGCCTGCACCATCTCCGCCAAGCCCGCGCCTTTGGTCAGGTAGCCCGCAGCACCGGCCTGCAGGAGCCGCGTCGGAAACGGGTCTTCCTCGCACACCGTCACCACCACGACCTTGATGTCCGGGTGGCTGCGCAACAGCTTGGTCGTGGCACCAAGACCGCCGATCCCGGGCATCTTGACGTCCATCAACACCACATCGGGTTTCAATTCCCGAGCCTTGATCAGAGACTCCTCCCCTGACTCAGCCTGGCCGACTACTTGCAGGCCGTCGATGTCAGCCAGCATTCGTGTAATGCCTGTACGAACGAGATCATGATCATCGACTACTAGCACCCTAATCAAGCAGACACCTCGCGATATGGTCTTATAGATTGCTGAACACCTTAGCAAAAAAGCTGGGCGCAGACCTAGCCGCAAGCGTCATATATATGGAGTTTGCCTGCTCGGTAGTCGTCCACCGGCTGGCGGACGACCGGATTTATTGGGCAAAAGGTCAGGAATCCTGGGGCGCACGCCCGCCGTTTTCATATTTGCCTTGAGCGTTGGCTTCAACGCCTCCGATTTCACCAAAAACTTTTTGCGGCAGGCCGAGTCGCTCTCTTTCTTGCCTTAAACGCGAACCGATTCCACTCATTTGGATGCATGATCCCATTTTGCACACATCAAGAGGTGACACACTCATCTCTTCGTTGAACGAACTTGAGCGGTTTTGAACCATGCCCGGAATCCGCACCGCTGCACAAGCCAAGGCCTGGCTGGAACATCAAGGGAAGTCGGTTCCTGAATCAGTATGCGCTTATTAGGATTTTGTACAGGGTTTAGCGTACGCGACAGACACGCTCCATCCGCCAGAAACCATCCTCCTCGCCAACAATGCTGAACCCCATGCGTTGATAGAGCCTTCTGGCCGGATTGGTCTTGAACACGGTCAACCGCAACAGCCCAAGCGCCTGCGCCTTCAGCGCTATTTGCTCCAGCACCCAGGTGCCTGCGCCCTGCCCGCGATACGCCTGGAGCAAATGCAACTCGCGGATGTATAGAGCGCCACCGTCACGGCTCAGGCTGATAAACCCCAACGTGTCGTCATCTCGGCAAATCAGCCAGTTTTCCCGACCGGCCCAGGCCGTGTCGAAGCCGGCATTGGACCAAATCAGCTGGTTTTGCACGTAGTAGCGGTTCATCGCCTGGTGGGTCAGGGCTCGCGCAAACGACAGGTCCTGTTCTGTGGCGGCACGCAGGTGAAAAGCCATTTACACGGCCACCACTTGGCCCACCCAATGCTCGTCGTCGCGGCGGGCAATCACCAGCGCTTCGCCGACACCGGGCACCGCTGCAAGCAAACGGCCATCCGCGGCCCAGATCGCACTGCGACCTGCACAGGCCCAGCCACCCGAGGGGCCACCGTGGTTAGCCATCAGCACCAGCAGACGATGCTCCGCGGCATAGCCCTGCAGCAGCGCGCTGTCTTTTGCGTAGCCGCCTTCGCTGATCAGTACGCCTGCTGCGTAGACATTGGCGCCCGCTTGCGCCGCATGACGTGGATGACTGGCGTGGGAGAAGTCGGCGCAAACCGCCAGGGCAATACGGTCATTGCCCCATTGGAGTGCCTCACCACCCTGCCCGGCCGCAAACGCCACGTCTTCGCCTGGATGCAGATGCTGCTTGGTGTACACCGCCAGTGAGCCGTCGGCCCCCAGCACCAGGGCGCCAATCAAAACATCCGCTTGCGGGGCCAGTCGGATCGGCATACCCACCACTGCCGTCAGCTGCAACTCGCGCGCCATCTCGCGCAGGGGCGCCAACACTGGCGCATCGGGAGCGATGGCCAAGTCAGCGGCCAGCGCAGGTTCATAACCGGTCAAAGACAGCTCCGGAAACACCAGCAATTGCACACCCTGCTCTGCCGCAGCCTGCATGAACACCCGGTGCCGTGCGATATTGGCTTCAACATCGCCAGCAATGGAAAGGGTTTGCGCCGCAGCAAGGGTCAAGGCAGTCATGGTCGCGTCCTGGCAATCATCGTTTATGAGCCACCAGCATAGCGACACTCACCCCATAGCCGTAAGTACCCTCAAGCAATAGAAATTACTGATTGAATCCACCCGTGCGCCTCTAGTAAGCTCCCCCCATCATTTGGAGAGCCACCATGTTGCAACTCACCCACACTCAGGTTTGCCCTGCTGCCAGCGCCTTGCGCTTGGTGTCGGCTACCCGCGTGAACGGTTCGAGCGCACTGGCCGGCTTTTATTTTGGGTATTGGTTTAGCCACTGGCGCGCCTGATACCTGAAATCGGCGCCCACTACTCAAGGGGTCGCCTACCAGAGAAATCTAAACCCCCGGTCGGCTCCCCGACCGGGGGTTTTGTTTTTCAGCCGCTAACCATTTTGTTTGTTCAAGAACACTTAAAGGAATCACGCCATGAACTACGCCACTTATTACCGCTTCGACACTTGCACTGCATGGCGATTTAGCCAGCTCCGTTCGGGACAGCCTGCCGCCTCCGATCGGTCACCTATTGGTGGCAAACCAACACACCTCGCCAGTACGGCCAATTGTCGAACACCCCAGTAGGCCAAGCGCGCGGGAACAACCCGCCGCTTGCCCAGGAAGCCTTGAATATGAACTCCTCCGTCGCCGCTTTGCCCGTCTGCACCCTCAACAGCGCCAATGAAGCCCTGACCCAGCGCCTGCCCAGCTCCCTTGAGCTGAAACACCAGCTGCCCCTCAGCCCGTTCCTCCATGAACAGATCCACGCCCATCGCCAGGCCGTGCGTGCCATCCTCAATGGCGAAGACTCGCGCTTACTGGTGATTGTCGGCCCGTGCTCGATCCACGATCCGCAATCGGCCATGGAATACGCACGCAACCTGAAGAAACTCGCGCTTGAAGTCAGCGACCAGATGCTGCTGGTGATCCGCGCCTACGTCGAAAAACCGCGTACCACCATCGGCTGGAAAGGCCTGGCCTACGACCCGCACCTGGACGGCAGCGATGACATGGCCGCCGGCCTGACCCTGTCCCGCGAACTGATGCGTGAAATGCTGCGCCTGGGCCTGCCGGTCGCCACCGAGCTGTTGCAACCCATGGCTGCCGGCTACTTCGATGACCTGCTCAGTTGGGTCGCCATCGGCGCACGCACCACCGAGTCGCAGATCCACCGCGAGATGGCCAGCGGCCTGGGCATGCCCGTAGGGTTCAAGAACGGCACCGACGGCGGCGTCGCGATTGCCTGTGATGCAATGCGCTCAGCGTCCCACCCGCATCGCCATTTCGGTGTCGACAGCCAAGGCCATCCCGCCATCATCCAGACGCCAGGCAACCCCGACACACACCTGGTACTGCGCGGCGGTCACCGTGGGCCAAACTACGATGCACAGAGCGTGGTCCAGGTGAAACATGACCTGGCCAAGGCCAAAGTGGCGGCGCGGATCATGGTCGATTGCAGCCACGCCAACAGCGGCAAGGACCCACTGCGCCAACCGGCAGTGTTCAATGACGTACTGGAGCAGCGCTTGCAGGGTGATACGTCGCTGATCGGCATGATGCTTGAGAGCCACTTGTTCGAAGGCTGTCAGCCGCTGAGCGCGTCAATGCAATACGGCGTGTCGGTAACCGATGGTTGCCTGGGTTGGGACGGAACCGAGCAGTTGCTGCGCAGTGCGGCCGAACGCCTGCGCGCCTCTCACAAAACCAACTGACGGGTGTGGATCAACATGCGGCAGCAGCGTTGAAGCGAAGCTAGGCCCGGGCCACCCGCGCCCGGGACAACTCCCGTAGCCACGGCAGTACCCGCAGGCCATGGGCAGCCTCGGATGGGTCGACGATGTCCATGAAGTGTTCGAGGCTGACGTTGTCTGGCACGCCCGGCAGACGCACCCGCACCGTCGCCCATGAACTGGCAGGCTCGCCCAGGTCGATGTGCTCGTATACCAACACGTGGTGCACTGACTGCTGGAGCCCAATGGCATGGTCCAGCAACCCGGCATTGATGATGAGCGCATCGAAGGGTTCGGCTGGAATGGAGGTCAGAATCTGGACTTCTTCGAGCGTTTGCACCGGCACGATCCGGTAATACCCCAACTGGTTGAGCATTTTCTCGATGTACAGGCGTTGCAGATGCTGTTCATCGGCAATCAGGATGGTCAGTGCTTTGTTTGGCATGGCAAACCCCTGGGGCAGGCAGTGCTCGGCAGTGAGCGTCGCCCATTTTCCAGACATATGCCGACGACAAAATCAGGCATTTTCCCCGTTTACGTAAGAGTTTTCCCAAATCGCCTGAATGGTGATCAACCGCGGTCAAGGCCGATTGCAATACGCGTTCAAGCCTTGCTGCAAAATACCAATCGCTTCACTGACGCCATCAACCGCAGGGCCCAATGCCAGGCGGTCCCGCTGTTCACACACCGCCTCCAATGTTTCACAACACGCGACCAACCCCTGCGCCTTTACCATCCGTGCGCCACCCTTGGCGCGATGGGCCAGGTCGTGCAGCTTGGCAAAGTCGGCCTGGCTTGACAGCTGTGAGAGCAAGGCACGGTCCGTTTCCAGGCTGTCGAGCAACGGCACCAGCAACTCGATAAGCGCGGGGCGATCGTCCCCCGTCAATGCGACCAGGGTGCTCAAGTCAAACGCCTGCATTTGTGGCGGGCCCAACTCGGCTGAACGCGAAGCCAATGCCGAGCGCAAGTCGTCCAGCCCGGTGGGTTTGAACAGGCAGCCGTCCATGCCGGCTTGCCGACAGCGCTCGGTTTCCTCCGGCTGGGCGTTGGCGGTGAACCCCAACAGCAGGCAAGGTGCCTGACCCCGTTCACGTTCTTGCGCACGAATCTCGCGCGCCAACTGGTAGCCATTCTTGAACGGCATATTGCAATCGGTGATCACACCGTCGAATTGTCCCGCCCGCCACTGCTCAAACCCTTGGACGCCATCTTCGGCCGTAGTGATCTGGTGGCCCAGGAAGGTCAACTGGCGCGCCAGCAGCAAGCGGTTGGCCGGGTAGTCATCCACCACCAGGATGCGCAGTGCGCGGCCCTCTGGCACGGCATCAGCAGTGTGTGCGGCATGGGTCGGCAAGCTGTCCGTCAGGGCCAGCGCCAGTGTCACATCCACCCGGGTGCCCTGCCCCAACACGCTGCTCAAGTGCAACTGGCCGCCCATCATTTCGCACAAGCTGCGGCTGATCACCAACCCCAGGCCAGAACCGCTGCGGGCCGACTGCTGGTTATTGCTGCCCTGGATAAACAGGCTGAACAATCGCTGCTGATCTTTGACGCTGATCCCAATGCCGGTGTCTTGCACCCATAGCTGCACATTCAACCGGTCGCCCTCGACTACCGCCCGCGCCCCGAGGCTTACCTGGCCGCTGGCGGTAAACTTGATGGCATTGCTCAACAGGTTCGACACCACCTGTTTGAAGCGTAGCGGGTCGACCAGCACCGTCCGCTCAACCAAGGACTCCAGCTGGACTTGCAGCGCCACCCCCTTGGCTCGCGCCAATCCCTCGAACACGCGCGCCACCGATGCCAGCAGCTCACGCAGATTGGCCGGCTCCAGGGTCAGCGACAAATGCCCGGACTCGATCCGCGCGATATCGAGAATGTCGCCAATCAACTCCAGCATGCCGCGCGATGCCACGGATGCCACTTCCAAGGCATCACGGTCGGCCCGCCCCTGTTCGGCATTTTTCAAGGCCAACTCGATCATGCCGATCACGGCGTTCATTGGCGTGCGGATTTCGTGGCTCATGGTCGCCAGGAAGGTAGTCTTGGCGCGGTTAGCGGCGTCGGCATCGTCCTTGGCTTCCTGCAATTGGCCCAGCAAGCGATGACGCTCGCTGACATCCACCCAACCGGCAATCATGCCCACCACCTTCTCGTCGCCGTCGCGATACGGCAACATCCATTGGTAAATGGTCAGCACGTCGCCGTTGGGCACCTTGAGTATCCGGTCATGAATCTGCGGTTCACCGGCGGCCATCAAGCGCAGGTAATCCTCATGAAACGACTGGGCCTGTGGAGGATTGTTGACGTCGGTTTCCATCACCGTCTTGCCGATCACGTCTTCAAGCTTGTAACCAAACACATCGAGGTACGCATTGTTACAGGCCATCAACCGACCCTGGCGGTCGCGTACATAAATCGGATGCGGGGTGCCGTCGATCAATACGCTCATGAACCGCATCTGATCGCTGAGCGCCCGCTCGGCCTGCACGCGCTTACGAATCAGGCTGCGCAAGTAGATGATCCAACCCAGCGTGACCACCAACAACAGTGCGGCCAACCCGAAGCCCTGAATGATCACGTTGCGATAACGCAGCCAGTAGCTGTCCTCGATGATGACTTCGCTGCGCCATTGGCCAATCAATTCATCCATTTCCTGCGGTGTGATGCTCAGCAGTGCCTTGTCCAGGATCGAATACAGCTCCAACTGACTGCGGTTGACCCCGAAGGTCACGCGCGCCGGTTCAGTGCCGACCGTACTGGTGATACGCAAGCGGTCACGGTAATGCCGGGTGATCAGATAGCGCGCACTGATCAGCGAGTTCACGGCGCCCTCGGCGTCGCCATTGGCCACCAGCGCCATGGCTTGCAGCGGGTTTTCCACGTCGATAAACGCAACCCCTGGAAAGTTTTGCGCTATCTCATCATGCAGGCCATTGCCGGTCACCATGGCCAAGCGTTTACCAACCATATCCTCCAGCGTGAGCGGGCTATCAGGGCTGTCGCGGGTCACCAGCACAAACGGGCTGGTCAGGTAGGGCCGGGTAAAGCGCACTTTGTCGGCACGTTCCGTACTGGGGGTAACCACCGCCAGCATATCCGCCGTGCCCGCACTGACAATATTGACCTGGCGCGGCAACGAACTGCCCGGTACCACATCGAACTTCAAACCGGTGCGCAAGCTGATGCGCGACAGCACCTCCGCACTCAGCCCTTCGAATTGCCCCTTGTCACCGATAAAAGACAATGGCAGAAAGTCGTTTAGCACCGCGACTCTGACCCGTGGATTTTTCTGCACCCAGCGTTGTTCATTGGCACTCAAGTGCAGCCGGTCGATGCCCACGATGCCCAGGTTGCCACCGCTCCAGCGGCGCAGGATTTCCATGTGCTCACTGGCGGGAATGGCCTCCAGCGCCGCATTGATGATCTGCAGCAGCCGCGTATTGTCCCGGGTGACAGCAAACGCAAACGGGTTGACCTCCAGGGTGGAAAAATCAGCCATGCGTACATTGTTCAGGTGGTTGCGATTGATCAGGTAATTGCTGCTGATGGCATCGCCCAGGTATACATCGGCGCGACCAAACGCCACGGCGCCAATGGCCTCGAAGGTCGAGGCAAAAAGCTCCAACTGTGCACGGGGGTAAAATGCCCGGACAGCGTCGGGCTGCATATAGTGATACAGCATTGCCACCCGCTTGCCTGCCAGGTCGTCACTCAACGCTTGGCTGTCACCGCTGCGAGTCACCAGGGTCGGTTGATCGTTGGCGTAGGAACGAGACAACTGCAATTGCTTGTCGGCAGCCTCATAGCCATTGGCGGAACCGAGAAAATCCACGTCACCCTGCTTCAGGGCCTGGACCACATCATCACGGGTTTCGTAACGCCGAACCTCGATGGAGATATGCAGGGCCTGGCCAATCAGCGCGGCAAAGTCGGCCGTGATACCTTCGAGTTCGTCGTTGTTATTGGTCAGGTCAAAAGGCACGTAATCGGGGGCAGAAATCCCCATGACCAATGTGCGCCGCTCGCGTAGCCAGCGCCAATCAGCCTCGGTCATCTCTACTTTGGGGATTTCGAGGTGGGAGTGCCCCAACAGTTGCAAAGCCTGGGGCTCTTCAAAGGCCACCGCGATCAGGGGTAATAGGCTCATCCAAAGGATCGCGACGAACCTGGTCAACGCGGTGGTGATCATTTGCAGCTCAGATCAGATGGTTGCGCTGGGCAAACTTGGACAAATGCACCACCGAGGACATACGTAACTTCTCCTTGAGTCGAGTCTTGTAGGTGCTGATGGTCTTGTGGCTCAGCAGCATTTTCGCGGCCACTTCCTTATTGCCCAGCCCCAGGGCCAGCATCTGCAATACGGTCAATTCACGGTCCGACAATGACTCGATCATTTGTCGTTCCGTTTCCTGCAGGTCATCACGGCGTACCGAACTGGTCGGCAAACTGGGGAAGCAGCTGTAGCCCGACCTGATCGCCCTGATGGCTTTGATCAACTCGTCCAACTCCCCGGTCTTGGCCACGAACCCCATCGCTCCGGCACGCATACAGCGGGTAGAAAAGAACACCGCCATGTAAGAGGTGAGCACCAGAATCTTGCACGGCAGGGCCAGTGCCTTGACCCGGCTGATAACCTCCAACCCACCCAGTTTCGGCAGCGCAAGGTCGAGAATGATCAGCTCGGGACGTTGCTCCCTGGCCAACTGCATTGCATCTGCCCCATCCCCTGCTTGGTAGATTTCAGTAAACCCTTCCGATTTCAGAAGGTGTTTGACCGTCGCGCAGATAAATGGATGGTCATCCACAATTAATGCTTTGCTCATAAAACTTCCCTATGTGGACAAAATACCCTTACACATAACACCGGGACTGGATACCTGTGAGAAATGACAGTTCCGACGAGCGGCACTGCATACCCTCATGGCGATAACCAGGCGATGTCTGGCCCCTTCAATTAACTCAGCATAACCACGGACGCCGGACCACAACGACCCAACAGCCGCAAGTGCCCAACCTTACCAACGCCAAGATGTTTCAATTGAAGGGATATTCCGGACTATATGTAGGATTTTTCCACAACTAAGCTTAGCCAATCCTGGCGTGCCCAGAGGGATCAGTCGGTGGTACTCGGGCTCCAGAAGGCCTGTACCACCAGGGTTGACGTGGAGATGCGCGTCACCAGTGCATCCAGCTCATCGCCATCGACCGACGTTGCGGCCAGAGTGGCCTCGATTTCCACTTCTTCACTGCCGAATGGTCGCACGTCGACATCGCTGGCCGGGTAGTTACAGCGTGCCAGCTCGGCTTCCAACAGGACCATCACTGCCTGTTGCTGGCTGCGCCGCGCAATCACGTAAAGGATGTTGGTGACCTCTGCCGATACCACGTCCAGTGGCTGACGGTTGATGTTGTTGACGATCGGTCGCAGCAAGGTATTGGCCGCCAGCACAAACAGCGTGCCCAGCAATGCCTCAAGGATCAGGTCGGCACCGGCACAGGCGCCCACCGCCGCCGAAGCCCACAGGGTGGCCGCCGTATTGAGGCCGCGCACGTTGCCTTCTTCACGCATGATCACACCGGCCCCCAGGAAGCCGATGCCCGACACCACGTAAGCGACTACACGCACAGCGCCTTCCGCACCACCGAGGCGGTTGGCCATGTCGACAAAAATCGCCGCGCCCACCGCCACCAGCACATTGGTACGCAAGCCCGCGGTGCGCTGGCGGTACTGGCGCTCGAAGCCGATCAAACCACCCAGAATAAACGCCGCGCTGAGGCTGACCACGGTATCGATCAGGGAGTTGAGGTTGATGTTGTTGATTGCCTGCATAAAAAATCTCCATGAATACAGCGGCAAATTGGAAGCACCGCAGGTCCCTGTGGGAGCTGGCTTGCCTGCGATAGCGGCGCGCCAGCCAATGAATCAGGCGACTGATACACAGTCATCGCGGGCAAGCCCGGCTCCCACAGGTTTTTGCGGTGTTGCATAAAACGTATTACTGCCAGCCAAACTTGCGGATGTAGTAGCCCTTCACCGCTTGGATCAGCACCATGTACGCCAGCAAAATCGCGGGCAAAAATACGAAGTACAGCGACGCCAGCGCCTGCAATGTGAAGTAGTGCGCCAGGCTGGGCGGTACTTCGCGGCTGACACTGGCGTCAGTCACAGTCTCAAGCATCTCCAGGCGGAGAAAATGGCCCGCCGGCCGTAAAAGGCAGGCGCGTCTGTAGCATCCAGGCGTTACCCCGGTGCTGGTCAGCGTCGATGAGAGGGATTCAGGCAGGCGCCAGGACGGGCCACTGCCGGGATACCGCTTCTCGCTTTGTGAGGCGAGACAACGGCATCTGGAAAATGCGCGTTACCTTGCCAAGTAGATGCCGGTTACCGAAACCGGCCGACGACTGTCACTCGAACAAGTACCCACTGAGGGTCTCCGCTATTAATGAAAACGCGCGAAGCTTACGCCCCGATGGTGGCCGAGTAAACCGTAGGAAGGTGCCCACATGGAGAACACGAAAATTCTTCAGGATGGGTTCAGGAATGCCTTTCTCAACCCCATCTGCCAGCAAATGTGGGAGGGGGCTTGCTCCCGAAGAGGTGTGTCAGCTACGCATTCACTGCCTGACACACTGAATTCGCAGATACGCCCCAGCTATGGGCCAGGTGCTGTGCTTTCATTCATGAGCTTGCCTGCTATCGTCCGGCGCTTGGACACGATCTTCGAGACTGTAATCGCGCACTACCTGAGCAATACGCAGGTGGTAGTCAGCAAAAACCTGCCGACGGCCTGCTGATTGAGCGGCTCGATGTAGCTCAAGGCTGCGCCACTGCTGGATTGCTTCCTCGTCACGCCAGAATGATAGCGACAGCAGTTTTCCAGGTTCACTCAGGCTCTGGAAACGCTCAACTGAAATGAAACCATCGATTTGAGCCAGCAGGGGCTTGAGTTCGGCAGCGAGCTCGAGATAACGCTGGTAGTGCTCCTCGTGCGGCCAGGCTTCAAAAATAACAGCGATCATTGTTGAGTCTCCTCATCACGGCAGAACTGTGGGATACGGCCATTCAGGGAAGGCAAATAACGCCAGCGATAATCACGGGCAGAAGCGTTGGGCTGTCGATGCAAGAATGCCGAAATCACTTCTGAGGCAATAGCCAATGCCAAGGGTTGGCCTGGACATTGATGTCTGCCTGAGCCGAAGCTGAAGGTTCGTCGTCGCGCCCGCTTGAGCAAGAAGCTGTCGGGGTCTGGGTTGGCGCAGGGGTCTCGGTTGGCAGCAGCGAGCAATAATAAAATGGTATCGCCCGCCTCTAAAACGCTGTCGCCAATCTTGCATCGCCTGGCAACAAACCGCCGAGTGTTTTGTACCGGTGAATCGTGGCGCGCGACCTCTGCCGCCCACTCAGCGACAAGCGTCGGTGTGGCTTGCATGCCTTCAAACAGCTCAGGCTTACGTTGGAGCGCTATAAGGGTGTTGCCGATCAGCCCGGCGGTGGCTTCGCAGGTCTGTGACAATAGCCCGATCAGATTCGCGATCAATGCATCATCGTCTTCCCAGGCTGAAGCGTCGTAATCGCTATAAAGACGGCCCAACGCACCACTACCTTTATCATCGTTACTCAGCAGCGTTTGGAACATTTGGCTCAGCCGTGCCGCCGCGCAATGGGCTTTACCGAGTTGAGCCTCGTCACTTAACGGCGACAGACAGGCAACAAAATCCCGTGTCAGCGGCACGACTTCCTTTAGCTGGCTGGATGTGAAACCTATCAAGGATGCAATGACCGAAACCGGCAACGTGAACATCCACTCATTCGGGTTATCGCCCGAGATATCAAATGTCTCGACGACCTGCGCCACGAGGCCTGCGATGTTTTGCGTGCCCATCGAGGCCAGGATGGGCTCGATAACCCTGCGCGGGCACTGATGTTGCGTCCCCTCGTTCATGCGCATCAAACGACCGAAAACATGGCCTGCGGCGCCTTGCGCAAGGGCAGTTGGAATCGGCTCGTGCAGTGGACGTACAAGGCAGTCGGGATGTTCCAGAATGGCCTCGACAACGCCGGCGCCACTGGCAATCCATACACCAAGATCTGCATCGAACAACAGTTCCCTTTGCTGCCTGAGGCATGAGTAATAAACGTAGGGATCGACATGAGTAGCGGCTTCAAACGGCGTCATTTTGGCAGTCCTTTTCACAAAGAACGGCTACTATCGAGCAATCGTCCCCCCCACAATTCGCTCAGGAACGAAATATGGATTCCCAAAGCAATGACACTGCTATTTCCCGTGTCGCAGGCGCCATTGCGGAGCCCGCGAGGACGAAAATGCTTTGTTCGCTGATGGACGGTCACGCCCGTACCAGCACCGAATTGGCAGTCATCGCCGATGTCAGTGCATCCACGGCGAGCGCGCACTTGGCAAGGCTCAAAGAGGACGGTTTGATAAAACTGCACACGCAGGGCAGGCACCGCTACTTCAGCCTGGCAGACGCGCACGTGGCCCAAGCTATTGAAGCTCTCATGGTGATCAGCCGAAACGCGCAGACCCAGTTCGTTTCGACGGCCCCCGGTCGATTGCAGTTGGCGCGGACCTGTTATGACCACATGGCAGGATCCCTGGCTGTACAACTGCACGACTATTTCATCGACGCCGGCTGGTTGAGCATGCCAGTCACTGGTGACGGTACGTATCAGCTCAGCGTGGAGGGCGAAAAAGCGATGACAGGGCTCGGTGTCGAGATAGAAACCGTAAGGGCACAGCGACGTCGTTTCGCTTGCTCATGCCTGGATTGGAGCATGCGCCGCCCTCACCTCGCCGGCGCACTCGCGGCCGCTGTTCTACAAGCCGTTATAAGCCGCAAATGGGTGATCCAGGACCTTGATAGTCGAGCATTGGCCTTGACGCCCAAGGGGCGAAAGGAGCTGTACGGCAGATTTGGGATCACGGTTGAAAGCAAGGAGCTGGAGAAATCAGGCGCCGCCTCCATATGAGGCCATATTCAATCTCTTCAATCATCCCGCGTCAGCACTTCCAGCAATTCAATCTCGAAACGCAGGTTGCTGTTTGGCTTGATATGCACGCCCATCGAGCGTTCGCCATAGGCCAGGTGCGCCGGTACGTACAAGGTGCGCAGGCCGCCAACCTGCATGCCCATCAAGCCCTGGTCCCAACCCTTGATCACGCGACCGGTACCGATAACACACTGGAACGGTTTGCCCCGCTCCCAAGACGAATCGAACACCGTGCCATCTTCCAGGGTGCCGGTGTATTGGGTGGTGATCAGCGCGCCCTTGACCACGGTTTTGCCGGTGCCCAGGCGGATGTCAGTGACTTGCAGTTCGTCGTTGCTCATGGGGGGCTCATTGAAGGGTGAAAGGCTGGGGTTTTCCCAGATTCGGCTGGGTTTGGCAAGCGTAGGAACAGTCGGAACAATGACATTTCCCTTTAACTTGCAGGACGCTTCCGAGAGAATCCCAACCGCTTGCGCCGTTCGAATCACGTGGCTAGTCTTCGTCGGTCACTGCCAATTAGATAGCCGTCCGCTGTCAGGCTGCCAACAGCCTCGCCACAGAACCAGCGCCGTACCGCAATCTACTGTGGGAGGGGGCTTGCCCCCGATGGCGGCGCATCAGCCCCTGCATCATTGACTGACACCCTGCTATCGGGAGCAAGCCCCCTCCCACATATTGATTTGCGTGCAGCCCCGGTTTCTACAACCAATGCCAGAACCGGCTCCAGAAGCCTCGCCCCAACTCATCCTTGCACCCGGCATATTGCCGCGCATACATCTGCGAACGCGCCTGCACCTTGCTCGCCACCGGTAGCAACCAGGCTTTGCTGGCGTAGGTGCGCTGGCGGTAGCCGCCCCAACCTTCGTGGTAGTTCAGGTATTGACCATAGGCGTCGTATTTGTAGACGCCATTGATGGTGTAAGTCTTGTCCATGTACCAGCCGATAAAATCGATGGCGTCGTCGAAGTCTTCGCGATCAGCGCCGCTGCGGCCGGTGGCTTTGCGGTAGTCGTTCCACACTTCATCCTTGGCTTGGGCGTAGCCCGCAGCGGTGGACACTCGGCCCCAGGGGATGATCCACAACAGGTATTTACGCGGGGTCTTGGCGTCGTAGCGAAAGCCCGACTCCTGATACATGATCGCAAACGGCACCTGGATCGGCACGCCCCAGCGCTTTTGCGTGACCTTGGCGGCGTCGTACCAGTCATCTTTTTCGCGAAAGATGCCGCACAGGTCATTGGGCGTGCGTGGCGGCGAGGTGCCACACGCCGCCAACAGAGAAGTGAGTAATAACAGTCCAACGGCTTTGCCTGCGCTCAAGGGGCACCTTTGCGGGATACGGGTAAAAGGCCAGCATTTTACCCGTTCCCACAGACGGCGTCCTTGCCGCAGACAGTTTTACGCCAAAGGCACGCGACGGGTAGTCAACGCGATACGACCAATAAAGAAGCTCAAAGCCGCGCCCAACAGCAGCATGGCCAAGGTGCTCCATGCAGCGCGGGACAATTGCTTGGCGGCCACTTCACCGGCTTCACGGGCTTTTTGTTCAGCCTGTTTTTTCAGCTCATCGACCTTCTGCATGGCTTGCTGATAAGCCTGGGCATAGTTGTCGACAATCTGGGTGGCTTCTTCTTTGCTCTTGCCGGTACGGGCCGCGACGATGTTGACCAGGGCCTCTTTATCCGCTGCATTCAAGGCTGGCTCGCCGGACGCTTTCACGCGCTCGAACCACTGCTTGAGCTCGTCACCGGCCTGGGCAGGGTTGGTCGCTGCATCGGTGGCCGATTGTTTGCCATCGGCAGCCGCCTGGTCGGCTTTTTGCTCAACGTTGGCCGGGTCCAATTCCGCCTTGCCGCTTTGCTTGAGCAAGGTATCGAGTTGGCCTTGCAGGCTGTTCCAGTCCAGCTCGATCCCCTGCTCGTTCAACTGCTGCTTGATGCTGTTGCCGATCCCCGGCGCTGCGGCCGCAATGCCACTTCCGGCAGCAGACAAGCCTTTACCCACGACGTTGCCGGCGGTGCCGACGACGCTGGAAGCCAAGCCTGCCAACAGCCAGGTGGTCAGCAAGGTGGTCAGGGTCCAGGTCAGCACCCCGTGCAGGCCGCCACGATCCGGCGCCGTGCGTCCAGCCACAAACGCACCCAACGCAATGGCGACCAAGGTCGAGACAAACAACCAGATACCCGCACCCGTGCCGAAGCCGCTCAACGGGTTACCTGCTTCCATCGGGTCAACGGCGCTGGCGCCGATAGCCGTACCCAACACACTCAACACCAGGTAGGTCACCAGTGCGATTGCACTACCGGCCAATACCGAGCTCCATGACACACGAAATAGCGATCGATTGGTTTCATAGACAGTGGTCATACAAAGGTCCTTTTCAAATTTAGAAGCAAGGCAATGCGCCTTGTTGAGTGTGAGTGTGGCGAAACGACATACGTTCAGTCCTGGCTCATATGCACCAGGCCGTGTGGTGCATTCGCACTCCTCCCAAGGCAAATTCTCTGCACTATCCTGAAGCCGGGATGTCGTATTCGAATGCACTCAAGCCTCGCCCCTTCGGAGACGTTATGACCCACGATGTTCTCGCCAAAGAAACCAATCGCCGCCAGTTGCAGCAGATCATTTCCGGGTTGTCCGACGGTGTGATTCTGGCCGAGGTCGACCAGACCATCCTCTGGGCCAATGACGCTGCCTTGACCATGCACGGGGTCAGCGCCGTCGAGGACCTGGGCGCCAATACCGAGGCCTACGCCGAGCGTTTCGCCTTGCGCTATCGCAATAACCATCCTTTACAGCTGGACAGCTACCCGTTAAGCCGCGTGGCCGCTGGTGAAGAGTTCAGCGATGTGGTGGTGGAAGTCACCCCTGCCGCCGACGAGAGTCGCTACTGGGTGCACCGCTTGCGTAGCCTGGTGCTGACCGACGCGCAGGGTGAGCCGGAGTTGCTGGTGCTGATCCTCAGCGACGCCACCGAATGGGCGAGCGCCGAGCAACGCTTTGAAAAAACCTTCAACGCCAACCCCGCACCCGCCGTGATCTGCCGCCTCAGCGACCTGCGCTACATCAAGGTCAACCAGGGTTTTCTGGAGATGACCGGCTACAACCGTGACCAGGTCATCGGCAAATCCGTGTATGAACTGGACGTGCTGGAACAGGCCGAGCGCAAGGACCTGGCGATCCAGCGCCTGGGCGAAGGCGCAACTATTCCGCAGATGCAGGCCGAACTGAGATTGCCCGAAGGTGGCAGCAAACTGGTGATCGTCGCCGGCCAACCGTTGGACATGAACGAGGAAGACTGCATGTTGTTTTCCTTCACTGACCTTGAGCCGCGACGCAAAGCGGAAATTGCCTTGCGACAGAGTGAAGAGCGCTTCGCCAAATCCTTCCGCCTGACGCCGGTGCCGACCCTGGTGTGCAGCGCCGACAACCGCCAGGTGGTGGATGTCAACGAAGCCTTCATGACCATCACCGGCTACATCAGCGAGGAGTTGATCGGCAAATCCATCGAAGACATCAACTTTATCGACAGCCCCCAGGCCGGCGCGCAGTTGTTCGCCACCCTGGAAAAAGCCGGCAACCTGGACGGCCAGGACCTCAAGGTGCGCAAGAAGGGCAACGAGGTGATCGACTGCGTGGTGTCAGCCGACACGGTGATCATCCAGGACGTGCCCTGCTACCTGATGGTGCTGATGAACATCACCGAACGCAAACGTTCGGAGCTGGAACTGGTGGCGGCCATCGAGGAAGTCATGCAGGACGCGTCCTGGTTCAGCCAGACCCTGATCGAGAAACTGGCCAACGCCAAGAGCGTCAACAGCCCCAACCTGCCGAATGTCTCATTCACCGACCTGACCGCCCGTGAGCGTGATGTGCTGGGCCTGATCTGCGAGGGCCTGGCAGACAAGGAAATCGCCTCGCGCCTGAAACTGGCGCCCAATACCGTACGCAACCACGTGGCCACGGTGTATTCCAAGCTGGGGGTGCACAGCCGCAGCGCGGCCATCGTGTGGGCCCGTGAACGCGGGCTGTTCGCCGGTGAATTGCGCCTTAAAAACAAACCCTGACCCTTGCAAATGCACTAGTGCACCTAGTGCGAATTCGCCTTATGGCGCGAGGGTGCACGCCATAACCTTCAAGGGATCGTATTTATGCCTTGAAGGAACCTGCATGTTTACCCTCTCTCAACTGCGCAACTGCATCGAAGAAGGCCTGTCACCGCTGACGTGCGAATTCACCCTGTGCCGGGATGCGTCCTTGACCCTCAAGGTCTACGACGCAGAAACCGGCCGTGTCGACCTGGTGGTTACCGGCATCAGCACCAACCGCCTGCAAACCCCGCAGGAAGTGGCGAAGATGGTGGATGAGTTGCGCTACGAACTGCAAAGCAACAACGTCGGCAAGCTCACGCTGGATGATTTGCCTTCATCGCCGCTCCCATGAAATAGAACACCCCGCCGCCAATGATAAACGCCCCCAGCATATAGAACATGTAGTGGGCCGGCAGGCTGGCCAGCACCAGCCCACACAGCACCGGCCCCAGCGCGGCACCGAGATTGGACAGGTTCTGCGCCCCGTAATACATGCCCCGCAGGTGGTCCGGGGCGATTCGGTCGATAAACATGTACTCGGCCGGGAACACGATGATTTCCCCTACGGTAAACACCGCCATTGCCAATACCCACCACAACACGCTGGTGGACAGCGCGAAACCGATCAACCCCAGCATGAACATGCTCAAGCCCGCGATCAGCCATTGGCTGAGATAGCGATGCGAAATGCGCCGACCAATCAGGTACTGCAAGGCAATCACCAGCACGGCGTTGGTGGTCAGCACTGCGCTGATCACGGTGTAGGTGTATTCGGCGGTGGTGGTGGTTACCAGGTATTGAGACAGGTAGGCCGTGAACTGGCCGAACACCACCGCACTGAGCAAACCGCCGAGGGTGAAACACACCAGGCGACGATCTTGCAGCAGCACACGGGCGACGGCCAGAAACGGCACCGGTTTTTGCGTGGCATCCACAGTGGCCAAGGTGCGGTCGCCCCACCGCCAATACAGCAGGAAAAAACCGAGCCCCAACAGCGCCGACAGAATAAACGGCAGGCTGATATCCAGCTTGGCCACCATCGCCCCGAAGGCCGGCCCCACGGCATAACCGATATTGGTGAGGGTATATTTGATTGAAAACACTTCACTGCGTGCGTCTTCGGGCAACAGGCTGGCGAAGCCGGCTTTCACCGCAATGTCGATGACCGCGTAGGCCAGGTTGATCAGGATCAGGCAGCCATAGAACGCCCAGATATCCTGCGCCAACAGCGTGCCGATAAACCCCAGTACAAACACCAGGCTCAATGCGAGCAACAGCCGATAGCTGTTGATGCGGTCGACCAGGAAGCCGCCGTACACGCTGAGCAGCGAGCCGACGATCAGCGAACTGCCGATCACCAGGCCAACCTGGGTAATGTCCAGGGCGAAGTGGCTGGTGAGGTAGATCACCAGGTAGGGAAAGGTGATGGCCTTGGCCAACGTCAGCAGCAAGGTGGCGCACAGCAGCAGATTCACCGTGCGGGGGTAGGTTCTTATTGTGGCAAGCATCCTGCTTCTTTCCTGTGAAGGTAACGCGACCATTGCGGTCGGTTACCTTAACGCATGAACCACGAAACGAGCAGGTGACCCGGCAGAATTATTTCTTGACCGGCGTAATTTCAAGGATGGTGCCGTTGGTGGTTTTGAGCAGGACGTACTTGTCACCTACACGCGCCCATTGGCTCTCATCCTCAGGCTGTTTGAGGCCGCGCTTTTTCCAGTCTTTAATCGCTGATTCCTCGCGCATCAACATGTCCGGGGCGCGATCACCTTCTTTCAAATCACGGGCGTTGATGTTTGAAGGTTGCACGGTTTCCTGAGGGGTATCGCCGGCCTGCACTACAGCGCTGGCGGTGGAAAAGCTGGCAGCGACCAGCAGGCAAGCGGCTAAGGTTTTCGACTTCATGGGTGCTCCTTCAATTAATGGTGCGTACCCAGGTTCCGACCGCGGCGGCGCAGAATCATTCAGCCCGCTCAGTTTCCCCTGTGGCCAGCTCGGCCTTGCTGACCCATAAAGTCCGGCCAACAATTGTCCAACCCGATCCGCATCCGATCGCGTGCTACACCCCTGCAGCTCCTGTTCCAGCAAGAATAAATACGCTTCAAACTCCCTCCCGATTGCCTCCATGAAATTAATCATGTAATTTTTCATGAAATTATTCGAACTAAATTTCATGAACCAGCAACAAGAACTCGCCACTCTCGCGACCCTGATCCACGACCTGCGCAAGCACAAGAAACTCACCCTGGCGCAATTGGCGCAAAAGATCGAGCGCTCGGTGGGTTTTCTGTCCCAAGTGGAACGCGGGTTGTCGCAACCCACCGTCGCCGACCTGACCGCCATCAGCCACGCCCTCGATGTGCCCACCACCTATTTCTACAGCCTGCCCAAACCCAAGGCGGTGGACTGGGTGACACGCCCCAACGAGCGGCGCACGGTGTATTACGCCAATGGCATCACCGACATCCTGGTGTCGCCGAGCATGAACGGTGCTTTCTCGATGCTCGACAGCTTGTTGGCCCCCGGTGCCAACAGCGGCGAGCAGAGCATGAGCGATCGCGCCGAGCAGGCTGGCTTTGTGCTGGAGGGCGAGCTGACCCTGTGGGTTGAGGGTGAGCCCGATGCAGTCACCCTCTACGAAGGCGACAGTTTCCACTTGGCCAGTTTCGCCCACTGCCGCTACGCCAACCTGACCGACCTGCCCGCCCGCGTCCTGTGGGTTTACAACTAGGAGCTGCACCCGTGAAAAGCCCATCTGCAACGTTGCTGGCCGAAGTACGGACCTTTCGCCAGAACCACCCCGACGTGCGTTATGTCGACCTGATCGCCCTGGACATTCCCGGGCATTTCTACGGCAAGCGCTACCCGGTGGAGATGCTTGAAAAAGTCGCCGCCGGCAGCCCGTTGAAGTTGCCGCAGAACGCGGTATTGCTGGGGGCTCAGGGCGGGTTGTTCAAGATTGGCGACTACTGCTTCAACGACGGTGACCCGGATGCCAATCGCCGCCTGGTGCCCGGCACATTGAAGCCGGTGAGCTGGGAATCGCAGCCCTTGGGGCAAATGCTCATCACCTCGGACGGCACCGCAGCGCCGATCGAATTCGAGCCCCGCGAAGTATTGGCCAAGGTGCTGGAACGCTTGCAGCACAAGGGCATCCACCCGGTGGTAGCGTTTGAGCTGGAGTTCTATCTGTTCGATAAGAAGCTCGACAACGGCCTGCCGCAATTTGCCCGGGACCCGCTCAGTGGTGACGCCGACGACCAGCCCAACCTGCATATCGAGCGGCTCTCGCGCTTCAGCGAAGTGCTCGACGACATGGCGCAAACCGCCCAGGAACAGGGTATCGACATCACCGTGATCACGGCCGAGATTGGTCCCGGCCAGTTCGAGATCAACTTTGGCCACTGCGACGACGGCTTGCGCGCCGCCGACTGGGCCGCGCTGTTCTGCCGCAGCACCCGGGGCGTGGCACTCAAGCACGGTTACCGCGCCAGTTTCATGGCCAAGCCCTACCTGCAATTTCCCGGCAGCGGCATGCATGTGCATGTCAGCCTCTACGACGCGGCGGGCAATAACCTGCTTGCCGCCCATCAACAGCAACCGCTGCGCCACGCCGTGGCCGGTTGCCTGGAGCTGCTGCCGCATTGCATGCCGATCTTCGCGCCCAACCACAATGCCTTGCGCCGCCTGGGTGGCACCGTCAACGCCGCCACCCGCGCCAGTTGGGGCTTTGAAGACCGTGACGCGTGCGTGCGCATCCCCGAGTCCGACCCGCGCAACCTGCGGATCGAGCACCGCCTGGCCAGCGCCGACGCCAACCCCTACCTGGTGCTGGCGGCGATCCTGATGGGCCTGGAGCATGGGCTTGAGGCCAAGCGCGAGCCGATCACATCGCTGAACGAAGACCGTAACAGCGGTACCGATTTCCCGGTGGAGATGCTCGACGCCGTGCGCGCCATGCAGCAGCAACCGGTAGTGCGCGACAAGCTGGGCGCGGAATTTGTCGATGTATATTGCGAGAACAAGCGCCAGGATCACTTGGCTTTCCAGCAAGAGATTCATGCGCGGGAATATCGCTGGTTTCTTTAAAAACTACCGAAACTGACTTGCCCAAAACCTGACTTAAATCAAAGAAAGGCTCTAGCACGGGCCTTTCAGACGGATAAATTGTCGAACAATCCTGGCTTTTGCCGTTGAGACCCATTATCATCCGGCGCCTTCTCGCTACCCGCCGGGTAGCTGTTTCAATGTGTCACCCGAGGCGCCCATGTACCGTTTTTCGTTTCACCGCCCTTTGATTGCCATCAGTCTGGGGCTTGTTTCCCATTCCGTCAGCGCTGCCCTGCAACCTATTGCCGAAGCGCCGTTGGCCAACGACACCGAATTGCACTGCCACTTCAACCGCGACGCCAGTACCGACTGCACCACCACTTACCGCTACACGATCCTCAAGCCCAACGGCCGCGAAATGCTTTCGCGCATCGACTTCGATTACTCCGAAGGCGATACCTTTGAGGTGATCAGCGCACAGTCCACCCAGCCTGGCGCCAAGCCGGTCCCCCTGGCGGCCACTCAAATCGACACGCGCAGCGCGCCCAACCCGGACCAGGGCTTCAGCCGCGACAAACAAACCTCCCTGGCCTTCCCCAACTTGCGCGTGGGCACAAAGATCCGCTACACCGTACGCCAGCACTACCCGGCCAAACCGCTGATGACCCAGTTCCATTACGTGCTCAAGTTCGGCCCCGGCGCGGCCCGCCGTGATCGCTTCAAGGCGCGCTTTACCGCCGAACGCCCGATCCAGTGGCGCAGTGAAATGTTCGACGCGTTCAACGTGACCCCTTCGAGCAACGGCAAGACCCTGGACGTGGCGCTTAAAGCCCCGATCTACCTCAACTACATCAATGAATCCTCCGCTGCCGCCCTGCTGCGCATCCCACGCCTGGAAGTCGGTAGCGCCGTGGAACGCCAGGCTTACTTCGGTGATTTCGCCCAGCGTTACAACCAGATTCTCGGCGCCAACCTGCCGGCGCAAGCCGCCGCCGCCGTGGCCGCCGCACGCAGCCTGGCACCGGCCGAGCAAGTGGCTGCGCTGATGCAGCACATCAATGATCACTACCGCTACCTGGGTGACTGGCGGGCCAGCGAGCGTGGTTATGTACCATTCAGCCTGGCGGAAATCGAGCAGCATGGCTACGGCGACTGCAAGGACCTGGCGACGCTGCTGACGGCCATGCTCAAGGCCAGTGGCATCAAGGCCGAGACCGCGTGGGTGAGCCGTGGCGATGTGGTCGACTCCTTGCTGATTCCGGGTACCCAGGCGCCTAACCACGCCATCGTGCGTGCCGAAGTGAATGACCAGGTGTGGTGGCTTGACCCGACCAATCCGGTCTTCGCCCCGGGCCAGATCATGCCCGACATTCAGGACCGCTGGGTGCTGGTCAACGACGCCCAGGGCCAGGTGCGCGAAGAGCGCATCCCGCTGGAGCGGCCCGAAGTTTCGATCCGCCTGGACAAACAAGTGCAGTACGGCAAAGAGGGAGATGGCGCGGTGAAGGCGACTATCACCTTCAGCCGCCTGCCACTGATGCAAATGAGCGTCGCCGACCGCCAGCAAGGCACCACCGCCACCGACCAGAATATCTGCGCCAACTTCGGCAACGACATCAGCGACTGCCAGATCACCCGTGAACCTACCGGCTTTGTGGTGCATGACGGTTATAGCGTCACCGCGCGCATGAATGATCAGCGCGCCCTGGAAAAACTGGCCAATGACTATGTCTACACCGACCCGTCGTTGAAAGACCGGTGGGAGGGCTACATCAACTATCGCCGCCAGGGGCAACAGGCCGACCTTTACCTGGGCAACCCGGAAACCTACGACTACACCTACACCCTGACAGGCGGGAAGATGGAAAAAGCCATCCCCGGCTGCACAGTGCGCTCGCCCTGGTACGACCTGGACCTGGACGGAAAACTGCAGGATGGCTCGCTGCGCTACCACTATCGCCTGAGCCAGAAGAAACGCTGGCTGACCCATGCTGAAGTGGCCAGTGATGCGTTCGGCAAGATGATTGACGAGGCTCGGGCGTGTGCCGAGCAGGTGCATCAGGTAGTTAAGCTCTAAAATCAAACTCAGATCAAATGTGGGAGCTGGCTTGCCTGCGATGGCGGCGGGTCAGCTTGCACATGAGTGACTGATACACCGCCATCGCAGGCAAGCCAGCTCGCACCTTTTAGTCCGTGTGTGTCAGCGGGATTCGCCGAGTAGTAAATGCTGCTCCCGTGCACACAACTCCACCACATAATCCCACAACACCCGCAACCGCACAGACTTGTGCAGCTCTCGGCGCGAGCTGATCCAGTAGCTGCGCTGGATGCTCTCTGCCGGCAGCAACGGCACCAAATCCTTGTCGCCCGCCGCCATAAAGCATGGCAACACGGCAATGCCCAACCCCGAACGCGCCGCCTGGTGCTGGGCGATCACGCTGGTGCTGTGGAACACCACCTTGGGGTTGCGACAGAAGCTGTTGAGGAACTTCAGTTCCTGGCTGAACAGCAGGTCATCGACGTAATCGATCCAGGCATGGGCGGCGAGGTCTTCGCGCTTTTCGATCGGCGGGTTGCGCGCAAGATAAGCGCGGCTGGCATACAGCGCCAGACGGTAGTCGGTGAGTTTGCGTGTCACCAATTGATCGACGCTGGGGCGTTCCAGGTGGATGCTGATCTCCGCTTCGCGATTGAGGATGCTGACAAAACGCGGTACGGCCACCAGCTCCACTTCCAGACCTGGGTAACGCTCGAACAACCCGCCCATGCGCCCGGCGAGGAACATCACGCCCAGACCTTCGGCCACCCCCAGACGTATCTTGCCCAAGGGCGCGGCTGAGTGGGTGAGTTCGTCTTCGGCCAGCAGCGCCACGTTCTCCATGACTTCGGCATGTTTGAGCAGCGCCTCGCCCGCGGGTGTCAATTCGTAGCCTTGGGCGTGTTGCACAAACAGCGCGGTGCCGAGGCTTTTCTCGATGGCCTCGATATGCCGGGCCACGGTGGCATGCGTGGTTTTCAAGCGTTGCGCGGCGGTGAGCAGGCGGCCACTGCGCTGCAACTCGAGAAAAAACCGCAGGTCATTCCAGTCGAACATATCGCCTCCATTGCCTGAGCCCGGACCGCGCTGTTTAAAAACGCACAGCAGCTGGGTAAAAACTAACATTTTTAAGACGAAAACTAACAACTAGGATGGGGCCAACAAGAAAAACAAGCGAGCCCCCAGATGCCCATTGCAACTGCTGAATACGATTACATCGTGGTCGGCGCCGGCCCCGCCGGTTGCCTGCTGGCCAATCGTTTGTCCGCCAACCCGGCCCACCGCGTCCTGCTGCTCGAAGCCGGTGGCCGCGACAATTACCCCTGGATCCATATCCCCGTCGGCTACCTGTTCTGCATCGGCAACCCGCGCACCGACTGGTGCTTCAAAACCGAGGCGCAAGCCGGCCTGCAAGGTCGCGCCCTGAGCTACCCACGGGGCAAAGTGCTCGGCGGCTGCTCGTCCATCAACGGCATGATCTACATGCGCGGCCAAGCCCAGGACTACGACGGCTGGGCGGCAGCAGGCAACCCGGGCTGGGCCTGGAAGGATGTGTTGCCGCTGTTCAAACACAGCGAAAACCACTTTGCCGGTGGCTCGGAATTCCACAGCGATGGTGGCGAGTGGCGCGTCGAGCAGCAGCGCCTGTCGTGGCCAATCCTCGATGCGTTTCGTGAGGCGGCAGCCCAGAGCGGCATCGCCAACATCAACGATTTCAACCAGGGCGACAACGAAGGCTGCGGCTACTTCCAGGTCAACCAGAAGGCCGGGGTGCGCTGGAACGCGGCGAAGGCGTTCCTCAAGCCGATCCGCCAACGCCCCAACCTGACTGTGTTGACGGAGGTGGAGGTCGACCGTGTGCTGCTGGAAAACGGCCGAGCCTCCCAGGTTGTCGGGCGCCAACACGGCCGACAGCTCAGCTGGAAAGCGCGCAAGGAGATCATATTGTGCGCCGGTGCCGTGGGCTCACCGGGCATTCTGCAGCGTTCCGGGATCGGCCCCACCAACGTGCTCAAACCGTTGGGCATTGATGTGGTGCATGAACTGCCGGGCGTGGGCGGCAACCTGCAAGATCACCTGCAACTGCGTCTGATCTACAAACTGGAAAATGCGCGCACCCTGAACCAGATCGCCGGCACGCTGTGGGGCAAGATGGGCATGGGCCTGCGCTACCTGTACGACCGCAGCGGTCCGCTGTCGATGGCGCCCAGCCAGCTTGGCGCATTTGCCCGCTCCGGGCCGGAGCAGACGTCGGCCAACCTTGAATACCATGTGCAGCCGCTGTCCCTGGAGCGCTTTGGCGAACCGTTGCACGGCTTCCCGGCGTTTACCGCATCGGTCTGCGACCTGCGCCCGCAAAGCCGCGGCCGCGTGGATATTCGCTCGGCCAACCCGGCAGATGCCCCGCTGATACAACCCAACTACCTCAGCCACCCCGAGGACTTGCGCGTGGCCGCCGACGCCATCCGCCTGACCCGGCGCATCGTCGCCGCGCCCGCCTTGAGCCAATTCAAACCGGTGGAATACCTGCCTGGCGATGCGTTGCAAACCGAAGCACAACTGCACGAAGCCGCGGCACGCATTGGCACCACCATTTTCCACCCGGTGGGAACCTGCCGCATGGGCGATGACAAGGACGCCGTGGTCGACAGCCAACTGCGTGTGCATGGCATTCCCGGGCTGCGCATTGCCGATGCGTCGATCATGCCGCGCATCACCTCCGGCAATACCTGCTCACCGACGCTGATGATCGCCGAGAAGGCTGCGCAGTTGATCCTTTCACCGAACACTGTAGGCGCGAGCTTGCTGGCGAAAAACCCACCCGCACCGCGCACCGCAGGGCACCCCGCGTAATCGTTGACGATATATGAAGAAAAACAGCGGCGCCGAAGTTGGCGCCGACAGTGGGACAACAATAAATAATCACTGTGAGGGACACCCAATGTCAGAACATGCTCAACCCCTGGGCTCGGCGGCCAGTGCAAGCACTGCCAACGAATCAAGAAAAGTCATCTTCGCCTCGTCCCTGGGGACGGTGTTCGAGTGGTATGACTTTTTCCTCTACGGCGCCCTGGCAGCGGTGATCAGCAAGCAGTTCTTTGCCGGGGTCAACGACACCACTGCGTTTATCTTTGCCTTGATGGCCTTCGCCGCAGGCTTCGTGGTGCGCCCGTTCGGAGCATTGGTGTTCGGCCGCCTGGGCGACATGATCGGGCGCAAGTACACCTTCCTGGTCACCATCATTTTGATGGGCGTGGCAACCTTCTGCGTCGGGCTGCTGCCGACCTACGCCAGCATCGGCATCGCCGCACCGATCATCCTGATCGTACTGCGTATGTTGCAGGGCCTGGCGCTGGGCGGCGAGTACGGCGGCGCGGCCACCTATGTGGCCGAACATGCGCCACCCGGCAAGCGCGGCCTGCATACCAGCTGGATTCAATCCACCGCCACCCTCGGCCTGCTGCTATCGTTGCTGGTGGTGCTGGCCTGCCGTTACTTCACTGGCGATCAGTTCGAAGTGTGGGGCTGGCGCATCCCGTTCCTGTTTTCCATCGTGCTGCTGGGCATCTCGACCTGGATCCGCATGAGCCTGCACGAGTCGCCGTCCTTCCTGAAAATGAAAGAAGAAGGCAAGGCCTGCAAGGCGCCGATCCGCGAGTCGTTCGGTAAATGGGAAAACCTCAAGGTCGTACTGATTGCCCTGTTCAGTATCAACGGCGGGCAGGCCGTGACTTTTTACGCGGCGCAGTTCTATGTGCTGTTCTTCCTGACCCAGTTCCTGCGCATGGACCCGGCTCTGGCCAATATGTTGCTGATCATCAGCGTGGTGATTGGCGCGCCGTTCTTTATCCTGTTTGGCTGGCTGTCGGACAAGGTCGGGCGCAAGCCGGTGCTGATGCTCGGCCTGCTGCTGGCGACCGCGCTGTACTTTCCGATCTTCAAGGGCCTGGCGCACTACACCAACCCAGCGATGGACCAGGCCAGCCGACAGGCGCCGATTACCGTGCTGGCCGACCCGGCCACCTGTACTTTCCAGTTCGACCCGGTGGGCAAGGCGCGTTTTGACAGCCCATGCGACAAGGTCAAGACCTTCCTGGTCAAGCAGGGCCTGCCCTACAGCAGTGCCGCCGCTCCGGCAGGCAGCCCGGTGCAGGTGAGCGTGGGCGATGTGCGCATCGACGGCTTTGACGAGGCGGCACTGCGTGGCGCCGTGACCCTGGCCGGCTACCCGTCTTCGGCGGACGTGGCCCAGGTCAACAAGGTGATGGTGGTGGTGCTGATCGTCGTGCTGATCCTGATCGCTGCCATGTGCTACGGGCCATTGGCGGCGCTGATGGTGGAGCTGTTTCCGACGCGTATCCGCTACACCTCGATGTCCCTGCCCTACCATATCGGCAACGGCTGGTTTGGCGGGTTCCTGCCGACCGTATCCTTTGCCCTGGTGGTGTACACCGGCGATATCTTCTATGGCCTGTGGTATCCGGTGGTGGTGACTGGGGTGAGCTTGATCGTCGGGTTGTTCTGCCTCAAAGAAACCCGGCATGTGGATATCGATAACAACTGAGTTCGTTTGAACACCGAAGATCCCTTGTGGGAGGGAGCAAGCCCCCCTCCCACATTTTGGTTGTTGTTGCTCACACAAATTGCTGTACATCCATACAGATAATGGTTGCTCAAATCCTTCTGACTAAGCATCCTGCAAGGCATCAACCCGATCTGATGTGATGACCATGCGGCTGTACCTCTGTGAAAAACCCTCCCAGGCCAAGGATATCGCGGCCGTGCTCGGCGCCACGCGCCGCGGCGACGGCTGCTGGCTGGGCAATGGGGTTACTGTCACCTGGTGCATCGGGCACCTGTTGGAAACCGCCCCGCCCGACGCCTACGACGCCAAATACAAACGCTGGGTGCTGGCCGACCTGCCGATCGTTCCGGAAAAATGGAAGATGCTGGTCAAGCCCAAGACCGCCAGCCAGTACAAGGCGGTCAAGCGCTTGCTGGGGGAAGCCCAGGAGCTGGTGATCGCCACCGATGCTGACCGTGAGGGCGAGATGATTGCCCGTGAACTGGTGGAGCATTGCCGCTACCGTGGGCCGATCCAGCGGCTGTGGCTGTCGGCACTGGACGAGGCCTCCATTCGCAAGGCCCTGGCGGCGCTCAAGCCGGGCGCCGAAACCTTCAGCCTGTATCACTCGGCCCTGGGCCGCTCCCGCGCCGACTGGCTGATCGGTATGAACATGAGCCGCCTGTTTACCCTACTGGGGCGCCAATCCGGCTATCAGGGCGTATTGCCGGTAGGCCGGGTGCAAACCCCGACCCTGCGCCTGGTGGTGGACCGTGATCGCAGCATCGCCGATTTCGTACCGGTGGCGTATTGGGCCATTGATGTCGACCTGCGTCACGAAAGCATGACCTTCACCGCCCAGTGGCGCGCCAATGAAGATGCCTGCGATGATCAGGGCCGTTGCCTCAACCCGCAACTGGCGCGGGACGCTGCCGACGCCATGGGCAACGCGAACACGGCGCGGCTGGTAAAGCTGCGCACCGAACGCATGCGCGAAGTTGCCCCCCTGCCCTTTGACCTCGGCACACTGCAGGAAATCTGTTCCAAAAAGCTCGGCCTGGGCGCCCAGGAAACCCTGGATATTGCCCAATCCCTCTACGAAACTCATAAGGTCATCACCTACCCGCGCAGCGATTGCGGCTACCTGCCGTTGAGCCAGCACAGTGAGGCGCCAAAGATCCTCTCGGCGCTGGGCCGTGCGGATGCGGCGGTCAACGAATTGATGCCGCACATCGACCCTCAACGCCGCTCGCGGGCCTGGAATGACGCCAAGGTCAGCGCCCACCACGGCATCATCCCCACGGGCGCCGGCAAGGATGTCAGCCAACTGACCGGCAAACACCGTGCGGTCTACACCTTGATACGCGCGCGCTACCTGGCGCAGTTCCTGCCCAACCATGAATACGACCGCACCCAGGCAGATTTCGACTGTGCCGGCCAGGCATTGCGTGCGGTGGGCAAGGTCATCATCGAAGCCGGCTGGAAACGCGCCTTGCCCGAATCACTGGCACCCGCCAAAGGCCGTGAAGCGCCCGTGCCCCAGGCCTTGCCGACGCTGGTGCAGGGCCAGGACTACGCCGTGGCCAAGGTCAACCTCAAGGACCTGTGGACCCAACCGCCCAAGCCCTTTACCGAAGGCGACCTGATCAAGGCGATGAAAAACGTCGCCAAACTGGTGCAAGACCCGCTGCTCAAGCAAAAGCTCAAGGACACCACCGGCATCGGCACCGAAGCCACTCGCGCCGGGATCATCCAGGGCTTGCTGGACCGCGGTTACCTGGTGAAAAACGGCAAAGCCCTGTCGGCAACCCCAGCCGCGTTCAGCCTGATTGACGCGGTGCCCCGCGCCATTGCCGACCCAGGCACCACCGCCATCTGGGAACAAGCGCTGGACATGGTGCAAAGCGGCGAAATGAGCCTGGAAGAATTCGTTGCCAAGCAGGCGGCGTGGATGAGCAAGCAGGTGGCGCGCTGTAACGGTATGCGCATGACCATCACCGGCCCCGCCAGCCTGGCAGGTCGAGGTGCCACGCCCTGGAAGAAGAAACGCAAGAGCGGTCCACGCAAGGCTGCGGCCAGTCCAAAGCGCACAAAGAAACCGACAACGGCGGGCTAGAACGCGTAAAAATCCGGCAAATGACGTTTTTCGACAGGTTTAACGCCGCTTTGGGTCTTGCCCTGCCGCAGGCCGTCTAGGATTCTTTAGGGGACCCTGACTACCTAAGAACAACACCGGAGTGGCCGCCATGAAAACCGTCGCACAATTGCTCAAAGCCAAGGATCAGAAAAACCAGGACGTTCACACCATTCAATGGGACCACACGGTGTTCGAAGCGCTGGTGCGGATGTCTGAGAAAAACGTCGGTGCCTTGCCAGTCGTCAAGGAAGGTGTGGTCGTAGGGATCATCAGCGAGCGTGATTACGCACGTAAACTCATTCTCAAAGGCCTGTCGTCGGTGACCACTCGGGTCGACGATGTTATGAGCTCTCCCGTCATCACCGTCGACACCCATAAAAGTGTCGAGGAATGCATGAACATCATGACCGACAGTCACCTGCGCCACCTACCGGTGGTCGAAGACGGCAAACTGTTGGGCCTGCTGTCCATCGGCGACTTGGTGAAGGAAGCCATTGCCGAACAGGCTGATCTGATCAAACAGCTGGAGCAATACATCCGCGGCGAATAGGAGACACCATGCTCGACACGCTGGAACATCAGGCAGACCACCTCGAAATCCTGCACCGGGCTATGGCTGAACGACGCTTTTTAGTCTTGACCGGCGCAGGCATCAGCACCTCGTCGGGCATCCCGGATTACCGCGACAGTGAAGGTGTACGCCGGGGCAAAGCACCGATGATGTACCAGGAATTTCTTGCCACCCCGGATGCGCGACGCCGTTACTGGGCGCGGGCGATGCTGGGTTGGCCGCGTGTGCGCATTGCGCAGCCGAACAAGGCTCACCTGGCACTGGCGACACTGCAACACCATGGCCATATCAGCGGGCTGATCACGCAGAACGTCGACACCCTGCATGACCAGGCCGGCAGCCATGACGTGATCGAGTTGCACGGCAGCTTGCATCGGGTGCTGTGCCTGGATTGCCAACTGCGCAGCGAGCGCGATGTGATCCAGCGGCAAATGGAAGTTGATAACCCGCATATGGCGCAGGTTCACGCCGTGCAAGCGCCGGATGGCGACACCTTGCTCGATCCGGCGTTTGAACAACACTTCCAGGTGCCCCACTGCCCCCATTGCAACGGCGAGCGGCTCAAACCTGACGTGGTGTTCTTTGGCGAGAATGTCGCACCGGCGACGGCGCTGAAGGCGATGGCGGCGGTAGAACACGCTGAGGGCCTGCTGGTGGTGGGGTCGTCACTGATGGCCTATTCGGCGTTCCGATTGTGCAAGGCCATGGTCGAGCAGCGTAAGCCGGTGATTGCGATCAATCTGGGCAAGACACGCGGGGATGAGCTGCTGCAGGTTAAAATCCAGGCCTCCTGCGAGCAGCTACTGCCGTTGCTCGTCGACCGGCTCCTACAGGAGGGTTGAAACGCCCGACCTGCACCTCCAAAAAATGACGCCCAAGTCACGTTTTCCCGCATTCCCCCGCCCCCACAACAAATTATGTAGTGATCAAAAATAATCACTACATAATCGTTGACGTAACCTTTTTGTCCTTGCATGATCTAGACGTCTCCCGGATCGGGAGCGTTGGTAACAAGCGTTTTGAACAGGCTCGTCTGACCGCCGAGCTGTTTTTCCGGATGTGCACTGCCCACAAGGCAGATTGATGAAGCTGACCAGCCCCGAAAGGGTCCGGTACAAGGAGCTAAAACGCTGCTTGTCTTCGTTATGAAAGCGTTGCGTAGCAGTTCATCAGCAAGACTACATGCATCAGGTTCAAGACCCTGCCCGTATTCGGCAGACCGTCACTGACGCCCGGTTTTCGGAACCGGAGACAACTACGCAGTTTTAACGAATCAATTGATAGATCGCCAACTGGTCAAGGGGCTTACACATGAATCTGAACAACCAACCAACTATCGATGAATTGGCTGAGATGTTCGCAGCGCAGAAAGACACACTCGACGACCATATCCTGTGGATTGGCAAATCGGGCGAAGTGCAAATTGACTGCCTGGCGCCCCATACCGAAGAAGCCGAGTTCGACCGCAATAACCGTGAACTGGCGGCGCGCCTGAAGATGTACCGCCGTGGCCAGGGCTATGTCGGAAAGAAGGCTGCGGCTGATCGAAACTTTATCGAGCAGGTGTTCGATACACTCAACAATGCCTGGGCATCTTTCAAAGACAGCTCGCAAGTTAAAGTGATCGACCGCTACTACTAAGTATTACTCAATCAATGCGGGAGCTGGCTTGCCAGCTCCCGCATTTTTTATAACGTTAGAAAGTTGGAAACCTGCCCTTCCCCGCCTCATCCCGAAAAATATCGAACAACACTTGCGCCGCCGCCGACAACTCATGGCCCGGTTTGGTCAACACGCCAATTGGCCGCTCGATCACCGGGCCGGTCAAGGTAATGCAATGAGCACCCGCCTCCTCCATCTGCCGGGCACATAACGCTGGCACGGCGCTGACGCCCAGCCCGCTGGCGACCATCTTCCCCACGGTCGCCAGTTGATGGCTTTCCAACGCTACGGGCAATTTCATCTGCAAGGCACCAAGGTGTTCTTCCAACATCACCCGTACCGTGGAGGGGCGTTGCAACGTGATAAACGGTTGCTCCAGCAAGGTTTTCCAATCGATCTCGGCACGCTGAGCCAACGGCGAATCCCCTGGCACCACGGCGATAAAGCGATCCAGATATAACGGCGTAAATGCCAACGATGACCCCTCGGACGGCTCGAATGCCACGCCCAACTCCACCTGACGGTCGCGCACCATCTCCAGCACTTGCTCGTTGATCAGGTCATGCACCGTCACGTTCACCTGAGGGTAACGTGCGCGGAAGATCTTCAGGATCGGCGGCAACAGGTTACCGGCAAACGACGGCATGGCCGCCACCGTCACGCGCCCGCGTTGCAGGGTAAAACGCTGGCGCAGTTCGTCCTCGGCGTTGTCCCAGTCGGCAATCAACCGGCGCGCCAGGGGCAACAGCGATTCGCCCTCCGGGGTCAACGCGACGTTACGGGTATTGCGGCTGAACAGGCGCCCGCCCAACCCTTCTTCCAACCCCTTGATGGTCAAGCTCAGTGCCGACTGAGAAAGGTGCAGGCGCTCGCAAGCAGCAGCAAAACTCAGACTCTGAGCAACGGCGAGAAAGGCACGCATCTGTTTGACGGTCATGAGGCAGCTCCAGACAGCAGTTGGACTATGCTGTTTTCTAAATCAATCAACCTTAAAAAACAACTTAACAAATCAATCCACTGGCGCAACACTCAACGCACTGGCTGGACCACAAACAATAAAAGAGGTGCATATGGCAGGTTTCGATAAACGCGTGGCGTCCTATGAAGAAGCACTGGCAGGCCTGGAAGACGGCATGACCGTGCTCTCCGGCGGTTTTGGCCTGTGTGGCATTCCGGAAAACCTCATTGCCGAGATCAAGCGCAAAGGCACCCGCGACCTGACGGTGGTTTCCAACAACTGCGGCGTCGATGGCTTCGGCCTGGGCGTGCTGCTCGAAGAAAAACAGATCAGCAAGGTGATCGCCTCTTATGTGGGTGAAAACGCCTTGTTCGAGAAGCAGCTGCTCAGCGGCGAAATCGAAGTAGTCCTCACCCCCCAGGGCACCCTGGCGGAAAAAATGCGCGCAGGCGGCGCCGGCATCCCGGCCTTCTTCACCGCCACCGGCGTCGGCACCCCAGTTGCCGAAGGCAAGGAGACCCGCGAATTCAACGGCCGCCCGTATTTGATGGAAGAGTCCATCACCGGCGATTTCGCCATCGTCAAAGGCTGGAAAGCCGACCACTTCGGCAACGTCATCTACCGCCACACCGCCCAGAACTTCAACCCGCTGGCGGCCACCGCGGGCAAGATCACCGTGGTCGAAGTCGAGGAAATCGTCGAACCGGGCGAGCTGGACCCGGCGCAGATCCACACCCCTGGCATCTACGTCGACCGGATCATCTGCGGCACCTTCGAGAAGCGCATCGAACAGCGCACCGTCCGCAAATAATCCACGTCCAGAACAATAAGAGGAAACAACCATGGCTCTTACCCGCGAACAAATGGCTCAACGCGTCGCCCGCGAAATGCAGGACGGTTACTACGTGAACCTGGGCATCGGCATTCCGACCCTGGTAGCCAATTACATCCCCGACGGCATGGAGGTGATGCTGCAATCGGAAAACGGCCTGCTCGGCATGGGACCGTTTCCTACCGAAGAAACCATTGATGCCGACATGATCAACGCCGGCAAGCAAACCGTCACCGCACGCATTGGCGCCTCGATCTTCTCGTCCGCCGAATCCTTCGCGATGATTCGCGGCGGGCATGTCGACCTCACCGTGCTCGGCGCGTTTGAAGTGGACGTACAAGGCAACATTGCCTCGTGGATGATCCCCGGCAAGCTGGTCAAGGGCATGGGCGGTGCGATGGACCTGGTGGCCGGTGCGGAAAATATCATCGTGATCATGACCCACGCGTCCAAAGACGGTGAGTCCAAATTGCTCAGCCAATGCAGCCTGCCGCTGACCGGCGCCAACTGCATCAAGCGTGTGCTCACGGACCTTGCGTACCTGGAAATCGAAAATGGCGCTTTTGTCCTCAAGGAACGCGCACCTGGCGTCAGTGTTGAAGAGATTGTGAGCAAGACCGCCGGTAAACTGATCGTCCCGGACCACGTTCCAGAAATGCACTTCCAGTGAGGACAGATTCCATGCAAGACGTCGTGATTGTTGCTGCCACCCGCACCGCCGTGGGCAGCTTCCAAGGTTCGCTGGCGAACATCCCGGCCCCGGAACTGGGTGCCGCCGTGATCCGTCGCCTGCTGGAGCAGACCGGCCTGGACCCGGCCCAAGTCGATGAAGTGATCCTCGGCCAGGTGCTCACTGCAGGCAGCGGCCAGAACCCGGCGCGCCAGGCTTCGATCCTCGCCGGCCTGCCCCACGCCGTGCCGAGCCTGACCCTGAACAAGGTTTGCGGCTCGGGCCTCAAGGCCCTGCACCTGGGCGCACAGGCCATTCGTTGCGGCGACGCCGAGGTGATCATTGCCGGCGGCATGGAAAACATGAGCCTGGCACCCTACGTACTACCCGCCGCGCGCACCGGTTTGCGCATGGGCCACGCGAAGATGATCGACAGCATGATCACCGACGGCCTGTGGGACGCATTCAACGACTACCACATGGGCATCACCGCCGAGAACCTGGTAGACAAGTACGGCATCAGCCGTGAAGCCCAGGATGCGTTCGCCGCCGCCTCCCAGCAAAAAGCCGCCGCTGCCATTGAGGCCGGACGTTTTGCCGACGAGATCACCCCGATCCTGATTCCCCAGCGCAAAGGCGACCCGGTGGCTTTCGCGGTGGACGAACAACCCCGCGCCGGTACCACGGCCGAGTCCCTGGCCAAGCTCAAGCCGGCGTTCAAGAAAGACGGCAGCGTCACCGCCGGCAACGCCTCCAGCCTCAACGACGGCGCCGCCGCCGTGCTGCTGATGAGCGCCGACAAAGCCCGCGCCCTCGGCTTGCCTGTACTTGCGCGTATCGCCAGCTACGCCAATGCGGGCGTAGACCCGGCCATCATGGGCATCGGTCCGGTATCGGCCACTCGCCGCTGCCTGGACAAGGCCGGCTGGCAGTTGGCAGACCTGGACCTGATCGAAGCCAACGAAGCCTTCGCTGCGCAATCTTTGGCAGTGGGCAAAGAGCTGGAATGGGACGCCGATAAAGTCAACGTCAACGGCGGCGCGATCGCCATCGGCCACCCGATTGGCGCCTCAGGCTGCCGCGTGCTGGTGACCCTGCTGCATGAAATGATCAAGCGCGACGCCAAAAAAGGTTTGGCGACGCTGTGCATTGGCGGCGGCCAAGGCGTGGCCCTGGCACTCGAACGCGGCTGAATCGGATCGCTATTGTGGCGAGGGAGCTTGCTCCCGTTGGGCTGCGTAGTAGCCCCATGCCAATAAGAGCAACACAGAAAAGGCCCGGTTCCACGAAAAGCCAGGCCTTTTCTTTTATCGATTCCCTACCTGTAAGCACTCGGTCAGACGGTGGGAGCTGGCTTGCCTGCGATAGCGGTGTGTCAGTCAAATTATTGCTGACTGATACACCGCTATCGCAGGCAAGCCAGCTCCCACATTTGATCTCATTGCCTGTCACCCTGTGGCACCGCAAACACCGCACTCGCACGCAGCACAATGCGCTCCTGCACTTGCAAACTCAGCGTCGCAAACGCCATCTGCCGCCCGCGCTTGTGGCTTTCCAAACGTACCACCATCCACTCCCCCACCTGCACGGCGCCCAGGTAGTCCAAGGTCATGCTGGCAGTAATCAACGGCAGCGGTGGCTCACTGGAAAACGCCATGGCGTATCCCATGCCAATATCGGCCAGGCAAATCCCCGGCAATGCTTTGCGTTAATGGACCAGACCGGCTTTAATCGCGATCAATTTCTCCTGCACATTTCAAGGAAACGTAATGCGCCACCTGGACGGCAATTCCCACCCGCTTCGCGCGCCGCTGTTGATTTTGCTCGCTGGCCTGGCCTTGGCCGGTTGCTCACCCAAGGACCACTCTCGCGCCACGGTCATCAATGGCGAACAGGGCAAGGCCGGGGCGCAACTGGCCTATGAGCATGAACTGACCCTGGCCCTGCCCGGCGCTCTGCTCGCGCCGCGTATGCAGGCCACCCGCGAGGCGTGTGAAACGGCACGCTTTGGTGCCTGCAATATCCTTGGCATTACCGAAGACAGCAACGGCGGCCAGATCATCCTGCGGATCGCACCCACGGGTGTGGAACCGATGGTCGCCCTCGCGGCTGAAGGCGGCAAACTCGGCCAGCGCATCACTACCGCCGAAGACCTGGCCGATGCGATCGACGATGTGCGCCGCCGCCAGCAGCGCCTGCAAGCCCAGCAGCAACGCCTCGACGAACTGGCCAAGCGCAAGGATATCAACGTCAGTGACTTGATCGTTCTGAGCAAGGAGCAAGCAAGTATTGAAAATGAGTTGCAGGCATTGGCCCAGGTTGCCGCCGGCCAGCAACGCCGCCTCGATACCAATCGCGTGACCCTGAATTTCCGCTCTTCTGACGGTGCGAACCAAGCGTCACGTTTCAGCCGGATGTTCAGCCACCTGGGAGACAACCTGGTGAACGGCACGGCAGACGCCCTGGAGCGTGCCAGCTATGTGCTGCCGTTTGTGATCCTGGCGTTCCCGGTGGTGTGGCTGTGGGTTGGGTTGTGGCGCCGGTTCGTCAAGCGTCGCAGCTGATCAGCGCTTGATACAGCGCTGATAGCGCTCATCCACACGCTTGGCAAACCAGGCCGTGGTCAGGTTGCGGGTGATCTTCGGGCTCTTGAGCACAATGCCCGGCAGGATCGCCCGTGGCAGCGGTTTGCCGGCCGCCTGGTCGGCCAGGCTGAAGACGCGCTTGTACAGCGTGGTGTCCTCGAAATCCAACTGGTCGCCCTGCTCCAACTGGCTGCGGATGCTCGGGTTGCGCATGTCCAGCTTCGCCCCCAGTGAGCGCACTGCCAGTTCGGTGGTGCCGGGCAGCAGGGAGCCATAGCGGATCAAGTCCCCATCCAGCGCCAGCTCTTTGCCCGTCACGCGGCTGACCGCGGCCTGGAACGCAGCATTGCGGCTGGCGTACCAACCGGCATTGAAATCGGCAAAGCGGTACAGCGGCTGGTCGTAGCTCACCGGGTAGCCGAGCAAATGGGCGATGCCGAAGTACATACCGCCGCGACGGGTGAACACTTCACGGCGAATCGTACCGTCCACCGTGTAGGGATAACCCCGCGCCTGTTTTTGTGCAAAGTCGATACTGACCTGCATCGGGCCTGCGGTGTGCACCGGGTTGAAGCCGCCAAACAAGGTATTACCCAGGGGCACCATGCTGATGAAGTCATCGAAGATCGCGCTCAAGTCCTTCTCCGTGCGTGCGGCATTCAAGCGGTCGGCGTAGGTTTTGCCGGTGGGCGAACGCAATTGCAGGGCGCTGCGTACCACGAACGCGGGCACATGCACCTTGCCGGCGCGACGCAGGATTTCATCCTGGGCGATCTTGCCCATGCCCGGCACAGGCGGGTCGACCTGATAGGTAGACTCCTGCTCGGTCACCGCCAGCACGGCGCAGATGTTTTCGGTGCTGGGGTAGATTTTCTGGGTGTCGAAGGCGGTGTAGATGTCCTGGGCCCAACCGTTGCGGTCCGACACCTTGGCCGGCAGCAGGCGCACGATCTGCGCCTTCACCTCGGCCTCACTGCGCTCGGGTTGCTGCGGGCCACGGGAGGTGGAACAGCCGGCCAGCACCAGCAAAGGCATGAGGCAAAAGAACAGACGACTTGGATACATGAGGCTTCCTTGGTTAACGACAGGCCGGGCAGTGCTGATATCGACAGGTAAGTCTAACCGGGGTTCGTCGGTGAGCCGAAGCGGATGCCTGGCTTTAGCTGAAACATCCCACATAACTGCCGGATAAGCGCTACTCCCCTGCCCTGTGAACCGCTGCAAAGTCCCTCGCCTGATTGAACAGTGCGAGGGATTGCAGATGGTTGTTTTCGTTACGCCCCCGGTTGATGGGGTTGGCGCTTGAACCCGGTCATTGGCAGGCTGGCCCTGACCCCAATGAACGTGAAAACGGTCGACGTTGAAGGCGTCTTCCGTGACTTTCGCGATTGCTTGAACACCTTTGACGATTGGGCCAATAGCTTCTGGAGCTTCTCGGCGCTGGAGCTTGAGCAGGTGTTCAAGGTCGGCGATGAGGTAACGCTCGTTGCCCCGATCAATCGCTCCCTGTTTCCCAGCAGCACCGTCGCCACCTGCCGGGCCAACGGTACGTTGACCCTGGTGCATATGTTCCAGAGCACGCGGTTCGTGCCGATCGGCGACACAGCGGTGATGCTGCAACGCGTTGATCCAAACGGCGGTCCGCTGGGCGAGCCCATCCACAAGACCATCGGCCCGAGCGGCATCCTTGAGATCACCGAGTGTGATCGCAACCAGCAATATCGGGTGAGCTTTTACCCCAACGTTTCCCAGGATCACCTCAAGGCGCTGTATGCCTCCTACCAGTCGGTGACCGCAGCGCTGGAAGCCCGGCTGCGCAAAGAGTGGACCGACACTTTCCAAGCCCAGTGGAAAAGTTACGCAGACGCTCGCCCGCTTGAGCGGCGCCGCCTGCTGGAGGCGGCCTTTGCCAGCGGCATGGTCAAGGCGCTTTACAGCCTGTGGGACAACATTGGCGAGCTGTCGGCGCTGCTGGCGGACCTCAAGCCCAACAGCGAAAAACTGCTGCAATACCTTTCTCAAACTGAGCTCGATGAACTGCTGACACTGAGCAGTGACGCGATCGCCCAGGGCTTGCTGGTGCTCAGTGATGAGCCGCTGTTGTTTATCTATCTATCGGCGCTGGTCAGCTGGATGCGCATGCTCCCGCCGCCGGAGATGGCTGAACTGTGGGGCGAAATTACCGGTGAGGTCCTGATCAATCTGCTGCTGATTCGCGTCTTGGGTGCGATGGGCGTAGTGGTGCGATTGGGGGCTGGTGTGCTCAGTCACGTCAAATCCGGGCGCGCACGAGCGTTGTTGGAATTGCTGGCCAAGCAAGTAGTGGGGCCAGGGTTGGGGCCGCATGTCGAGGTCGCCAAGCCGGTGTTACTGAGCAGTGCCGCGACACCGGTCAAGGCCGTGCCGGTGGTGCCGTTGAAGGCAGGCGATACGCTGGTTTCGAACCCGGTGTCGATGGTGCGCAGCAAGACCCAACGCACCACGTTGGTCCGCCAGGAATCGGTGGATGATGCGCCTGCCGTGGCGTCGAATCCGAAGGGAGATGCGGCGGCTCCAGCAGATAAGACGGTCACTCATGGTTGCCCGGTGTCGATGGTCACCGGCGAGGAATTGCTGACCCTTACCGATGGCGCGCTGGACGGGATTTTGCCGTTTGAGTGGACGCGGCTGTATCGCACCAGTGCGGTGGAACTGGATTGCGGGTTGGGGTTTGGCTGGAGTCATGCGCTGGCGCACAGGCTTTG
>NZ_SPKP01000046.1:62009-82981 GCF_023127835.1 Pseudomonas sp. B329
TTGCTCCCGATGACGGTGGGTCAGCAACAATGTAGTTGCCTGACACGGCGCCATCGGGAGCAAGCCCCCTCCCACATTGGGTTCGTGTAGTTCTCAGAGTCCGCCAGTGGCGTTGAAGCCCACGCCCAGCACGGTCAACAAAGACAGTGGCAACAGCAGCGTATCGAGCAACGCGCTGGCGGGCAGGTCGATATGAGGATAGGTGGGCGCCTCGGCACCAAAGCGGTCCTTGGCACAGCAGCCGCCATTGATCGCATACAAATCCAGGCGTGTACCGGCATACACCACTGGCGCGCCCGCTTGCGCGGCGTCCAGGGTGCGTGCCGTGGCGCAACCAGCGAGGTGCAACGCCAGTAATAGCAGCAGCACTTTATTCATCGCCGCCCAAATGGTGCTCGCCCCAGCGCGGCAGCATGTCCTGGGGAATGTTCAGCAGGTTGAGAATGCGCGCCACCACGAAGTCCACCAGGTCATCAATGGTTTGGGGCTGGTGATAGAAGCCCGGCGACGCGGGCAAGATGGTCACGCCCATGTTCGACAACTTGAGCATGTGTTCCAGGTGAATACTCGAATACGGTGCTTCGCGCGGTACCAGGATCAATTGGCGACGCTCCTTCAAGGTCACGTCCGCCGCCCTTTCGATCAGGTTATTGCAGGCGCCCGTGGCAATCGCCGACAGGGTGCCGGTGGAGCATGGCACCACCACCATCGCCGCCGGCGCGCCGGAGCCCGAAGCTACGGGCGACATCCAGTCTTCCTTGCCATAGACCTTGATCTGCCCCGCCGCCGCACCGGTGTATTCGGTGAGGAACGCTTGCATCATCTGCACCTTGGCCGGCAATTGCACATCCGTCTCGGTCGCCAGCACCAATTGGGCGGCCTTGGAAATCAGGAAGTGCACTTCACGGTCTTCACGTACCAGGCAATCCAGCAGGCGCAGGCCGTAAGGCGCGCCGGATGCGCCGGTCATTGCCAGGGTGATACGTTCGGGGCCGCTCATTTCAACGCCTCGGCCAGCTTGCCGTGCAAGCCGCCAAAGCCGCCGTTGCTCATGACTACCACATGGGTGCCGGGCTTGGCCAAGTGCTTCACATGCTCAATGATGCCTTCCAGCGAATCACACACGGTCGAAGGCACGGTGCACAGCGCAGCGATCCCCGGCAGGTCCCAACCAAGGTTGGCAGGCGCGTACCAGACCACCTGGTCGGCGTCGTTGACGCTTTCCGGCAGGCCATCGCGGTGCGCACCCAGCTTCATGGAGTTGGAGCGCGGTTCGACGATCGCAATGATTTGGGCATCGCCAACGCGCTTGCGCAGGCCGTCGAGCGTAGTGGCGATAGCAGTTGGATGGTGGGCAAAGTCATCGTAGATGGTAATCCCATTCACGTCGGCGACTTTTTCCATGCGCCGCTTGACGCTTTTGAATGCGCTCAAGGCCGCGATGCCCATGGCCGGCACCACACCGACATGCCGTGCAGCCGCCAGGGTTACCAGCGCGTTGGCAACATTGTGCTGGCCGGTCATATCCCACTCCACGACGCCTTGGGCTTGGCCTTCGAACAGCACTTCAAACCGGGAGCCGTCTTCGCTGAGCAACTTGACCTGCCATTGCCCGTCCACACCGGTGGTCTGCACCGGCGTCCAGCAGCCCATGTCGATCACGCGCTGCAACGCCGGTTCAGTGGTCGGGTGTATGACCAGGCCTTCACTCGGGATGGTACGCACCAAGTGATGAAACTGCCGCTCAATAGCCGCCAGATCGGGAAAGATGTCCGCGTGATCAAACTCCAGATTATTCAGGATCGCTGTGCGCGGACGGTAGTGGACGAACTTGGAGCGCTTGTCGAAAAACGCGCTGTCGTATTCATCGGCTTCGATCACAAAAAACGGCGTATCGCCCAGGCGCGCCGACACCGAGAAATTCTGCGGCACGCCGCCGATCAGGAAGCCCGGGCTCATGCCCGCATGTTCCAGCACCCAGGCGAGCATACTGCTGGTGGTGGTCTTGCCGTGAGTGCCGGCCACCGCCAATACCCAACGACCTTGCAACACATGATCAGCCAGCCATTGAGGGCCTGAGACGTAAGGCAAACCTTTATTGAGCACGTACTCGACCGCTGGGTTGCCGCGGGACATGGCGTTGCCAATCACTACCAGATCCGGCGCCGGGTCGAATTGCGAGGGGTCGTAACCTTGGGTCAGCTCGATACCTTGCGCCTGCAGCTGCGTGCTCATGGGCGGATAAACATTGGCATCGGAGCCCGTAACGTGATGGCCCAGCTCTTTGGCCAGAACCGCCATCGAACCCATGAACGTACCGCAGATACCCAGAATATGAATGTGCATAGTCGACCTCGTAAACATCGAGGCAGGTTAGCGTAGGGTGGGAAAGTTCGCACGCTTTAGCTGAGGGCGAAACGCCCGCCGGTAGGATCCGACGGGCAAAAGGGATGTCTTAAACCGTGGTGCCAGCTTTTTTAAGCTCAGCGTCTTTCAAGGTCATGATTCGTTCGGCCGCTTTTTCCATCGCGTCATACCGACGCTCTATTACGCCTAAGCGTCCCCCGGTACTGGGAGATGTTGACGACTCGATGTGAGGTTTGAAAATAACGCCGTTGTCCTCAGCCACTTGCCTCATATGGGTTTCTGAAACGCTCAGTAACTGCTCCAGGTTAGTCAAGCGTGCCCCACGCTCCTTGGGCCAGGCGTCGCCAATGGCAAGCCGGTCTGCGGTGCTGCCCGACGCCAGCGTCATGACGACATTGGCAAACTCCAGCACCACTTTCTCTACCCGATCCAGATGGCGCGTGGCTCCCGGCGCAGGCTCATCGGGTGCGGGTGGCGCAACGGTTTGCGGCATGGGCTTCTGATCGGACTGTGCAACGCCGGGCAAATGCGGTGGCGGTGGCGCCACTGGCGACGGCACGTATTGGCCCTTGATCGCTTCCCCCGCGGCCACGGACCCGGCATACGCCCCCACATTGATCGGCGCGCTGACCATACCATTGACACCTGCATTGATGAACGCGTCCTTGACCGTCTTGCCTGTAGAGGGTGATGTAGAAATAACGCCCGCTTTGACCAGCCTGTCGGCATCCAACAGTCGCTGGGTGACATCGGCCATGCTGACCTTGGGTGAATCGTCCTGTTTCACAGGGGCGGTCCCACCGCGGGGGGGCGTCTGAGGCCCCTTGGTCAGCACGTCCTTGAGTCTACCTGCGGTTGACTGGCTTGAACTGCCCGCGGTCGCACTGGCACCAGGGGTTTCGTGGCTTGTCGTCGGCTTTTTCCCACCCGCCGTGGTTTGGGGCCGGGTGGGCGAGGGACTGACCGGAGCAGGCGGCACTCTGGGCGATGGCGTGGGCGGCACGTGAGGCGTGGGGCGGGATCCTCCCCCGAACCGCCGTCCAAAAATTCCACGCTTGATGCGCACCTTCGGCGTTTGATCAGTCTCCTGCGCAGACAACTGCGTGCCAGGCTCAGGCTGAGTGGGGTCCATCGGTTCGCCCCAGCCCGCGGTTAAGGGTTGCGGTTGGGACGTGAGCGTAACGTCAAGTTGAACAGGGAGTTGTAGCACAGGAGTCGTTATTGGACTTGTAATGTTCATGTGTTGTCACCCTAGAAGTTTCAAACAACTGTGATTAAGGGCACGTGATGCTCTGCCCTTATTCCATCAGTGCTTAAAACAACGTGCAGCGTTCCGGGGCGACGTGAGTACATGGCGCGATAAAAAACCTTAAAGCCTGTGCGACAAAACTTGAGCCATCGGCAATAACTGAGTTATTCCGACAGGTGTCGCACTCCCTTAATGGGTGGAGTCCCTTGAGATTCCATGTTTGCGTAACTTGCGGTACAGCGTATTGCGACTGACCCCCAACTGTTCAGCCACATGACTCATATGCCAGCGCTGCTGCGCCAACGCACCGAGTAATGCCTGACGCTCGGCGCTTTCCAGTGGCAAGGCGTACGGCGCATCCACCCTCGCCCCCAGCGGCTGCGCCTGACGAATCAATGCCGGCAAGTCGTCAAGACCGACTCGGCCGTCCTCACAGAGCGCCACCACCGTGCGCAATACCGTACGCAACTGTCGCAGGTTGCCGGGCCAGGGGAATGCCAACAAAGCCTGGCGCGCCGACTCGTCTAGCATCACCTGTTCGGTGCCGGCCTCTTGGGCCAAGAGGAAGTCCAACAATTGCGCCTTGTCAGTGCGTTCGCGCAACGGCGGCAGGGCGACTTCCAAGCCGCTCAAGCGGTAATACAGGTCTTCGCGAAAGCTGCCATCGGCCACACGCTCCAACAAATTACGGTGCGTCGCGCTGATGATGCGCAGGTTCACGGCTTGAGGTTCGCCGCCGATAGGCACCACCAGGCGATCCTCCAGCACCCTTAACAAGCGGGTTTGCAGCGCCAGTGGCATATCGCCGATTTCGTCGAGAAACAGCGTACCGCCGTCGGCCTGTTGCAGCTTGCCGCGCATGCCTTCTTTAAGGGCGCCGGTGAAACTGCCGGCGCGATAGCCAAACAACTCGCACTCGATCAGGTTTTCCGGAATGGCCGCACAGTTCAGCGCGACAAAGGCCTTGTCGCCTCGCTGGCTGGCCTGGTGCACGGCCTTGGCGAAAGCCTCTTTACCGCAGCCGGTTTCGCCGTTGATCAGCAAGGGCACGTCGCGTTCGAATACTCGCGAGGCCTTGCGCAGCTCATTTTGCAACGCCGGATCGCCCAGGCAAATACCCAGTGGGCGTGGCGCCTGCGGCTTGACGACCGGGGCCGGCGTACTGCGGGGCTGGCCTCGCAGCGCTGCAAATAGAGGCCGACCATCGCGGCTACGCAGCGGCCAACTGGCCGTGGCACTCGCGCTGGCCCGCCCTAGCAACTGATCCAGGGAACAGTCGAAAAACGCGTCCACCGGCTGGCCCACCAAGCCGCCGCGTAGCTGCCCCAACAGGTTCAGGGCGCTCTGGTTCACCGCACAAATGCGCCCTTCGCCATCGAACGCCAGCAAGCCTTCGCTGAACAACCCGACCGACTCGGCCTGGAGGTGAAAACGCAGCAGCCAATGGTGTTCGAAGTGGCGCAGGAAGTAGCAACTTTCGATCATCTTGGCCGACAGGTTCACCAGCGCCATGGTGTGGAACTGGCTCTGGCGCGACACGGCTTCGCGGGCCGAGGACACATCCAGCACCGCCAGCAATTCACCGTGAGGGTCGAACACCGGGCTCGCCGAACACGTCAGCCCGGTATGGCGGCCGCGAAAATGCTCGTCACGGTGGATGGTCAGGGATTGACGCTCCACCAGGCAGGTGCCGATGCCATTGGTGCCTTCGCAGGCTTCACTCCAGTCGGCGCCCAGCCACAGCCCGGCGCGTTCGAAAATCTTGCGCTCGGACGGCGCGGTGACACAGTTGAGGATCACCCCCCGGGCATCGGTGAGCAGCACCGCATGACCGGCCCCCGAGAGTTGCTGGTGCAGGCTGTTCATTTCGTTGCCGGCGATATGCAGCACCTGGCGCAGGCGTTCGCGGCTTTCCAGCAGGCGGCCGTGCTCAAGCACGGTGGGCGCAACGGTCAGCGCGGGGTCGAGGTGGTAGTCCTCAACGCAACGCAGCCAGGAACGGGCGATGGAGGGATCGCTGCCCGGCCCTTGAAGCGGCTCTTGCCCCCGGGTGACGGTGAGAACCTGCTGGGCATGGCGACTGAAATGATCGTTGTGCATGTTCTTATTATTCTCCCTGCGTGAGAGCGCCCAGCATCCACCAGCCATCCGGCCATTGCAATCCCGGGCCGACCCATCGGTCACAGGCTGTACCGTTTGCGGTACAAGCTGTCACCCCACCTGTATCGCCCCGGCCACAGTCATGCCTTGTAAACAAAACCAAACCCTTGATTTACCTGGCCCGCACGCACTGGCCCAACCTTTGCTCTACGCTTTATAACGCGCTTGCAGCGCTGTACTCCGATAAACATAAAAGCAGGAGATGCCCACCATGCGTTATGCACACCCCGGTACCGAAGGCGCCATCGTTTCGTTCAAGGCCAAGTACGGCAACTACATCGGCGGCGAGTTCGTTGCGCCGGTCGATGGCAACTACTTCTCCAACACCTCGCCGGTCAACGGCAAACCTATCGCAGACTTCCCGCGCTCCACCGCCAAAGACATCGACAAGGCTCTGGACGCCGCCCACGCCGCCGCTGACGCCTGGGGCAAAACCAGCGCCCAGGACCGCTCGCTGGTACTGCTGAAAATCGCCGACCGTATCGAGCAGAACCTCGAACTGCTGGCTATCACCGAAACCTGGGACAACGGCAAGGCCGTGCGTGAAACCCTCAACGCCGACATCCCCCTGGCCGCCGACCACTTCCGCTACTTCGCAGGCTGCATTCGCGCCCAGGAAGGCAGCAGCGCCGAAATCAACGAACTCACTGCCGCCTATCACTTCCACGAACCACTGGGCGTGGTCGGCCAGATCATCCCGTGGAACTTCCCGCTGCTGATGGCCGCCTGGAAACTAGCCCCGGCCCTGGCCGCCGGCAACTGCGTGGTGCTCAAGCCCGCCGAGCAAACCCCGCTGGGCATCAGCGTACTGATGGAACTGATCGGCGACCTGTTGCCGCCAGGCGTACTGAACGTGGTGCATGGTTTCGGCAAGGAAGCCGGCGAAGCCCTGGCGACCAGCAAACGTATCGCCAAGATAGCCTTCACCGGTTCTACCCCGGTGGGCTCGCACATCATGCATGCGGCGGCCGAGAACATCATTCCGTCTACCGTTGAGCTGGGCGGCAAGTCGCCGAATATCTTTTTCGCCGACATCATGAAAGCGGAACCTGCATTCATCGAAAAAGCTGCCGAAGGCCTGGTGCTGGCGTTCTTCAACCAAGGCGAAGTGTGCACCTGCCCATCCCGCGCCCTGGTGGAGGAGTCGATCTACGACGACTTCATGAAAGTGGTGATGAAGAAGGTCGAGTCGATCAAGCGCGGCGATCCGCTGGACACCGACACCATGGTCGGCGCCCAAGCGTCCGAGCAGCAATTTGACAAGATCCTGTCCTACCTGGAAATCGCCAAGGGCGAAGGCGCGCAACTGCTGACTGGCGGCAAGGTTGAAAAGCTAACTGGCGATCTGGCCACCGGCTATTACATCCAGCCGACCCTGCTCAAGGGCACCAACGACATGCGTGTGTTCCAGGAGGAAATCTTCGGCCCGGTGGTGAGCATCACCACTTTCAAGGACGAAGCCGAAGCCCTGGCGATTGCCAACGATACCGAGTTCGGCCTGGGCGCCGGCCTGTGGACCCGCGACATCAACCGCGCCTACCGCATGGGCCGCGCGATCAAGGCCGGTCGCGTGTGGACCAACTGCTACCACCTGTACCCGGCGCACGCCGCGTTTGGCGGTTACAAGAAGTCTGGCGTAGGGCGCGAAACCCACAAGATGATGTTGGATCACTACCAGCAGACCAAGAACCTGCTGGTGAGCTACGACATTAATCCGTTGGGCTTTTTCTAACCCCACACCCCCTCCCACCTTTGAAATGCAATCAAGGGTGGGAGGGGGCTTGCTCCCGATCGGGGAGTGTCAGTGCAAGTATGAGTCACTGACCCACTGCTATCGGGAGCAAGCCCCCTCCCACATTTGGATCTTCATAAGTACTTGCGATGCGCATTCGGCACACACCGGCCGAGTTGAAAACAATAAGAATGGAAGGTACTTCCCATGCCCAGCGAACCCACGAGTTCTTCGGTCGACTTCGAAAAAGTCGGCACCGATTACTTTCAACAACGAGAATTGAAAAAAGGCGCTGCCGGCTGGGTGCTGTTAGTCGGCCTTGGCGTCGCCTACGTCATCTCCGGCGACTACGCAGGCTGGAACTTCGGCCTGGCCCAGGGTGGCTGGGGCGGCATGTTCCTCGCCACATTGCTCATGGCTACCATGTACCTGTGCATGTGCTTCTCCCTGGCCGAACTGTCTTCGATGATCCCCACCGCCGGCGGTGGCTACGGTTTTGCCCGCAGCGCCTTTGGCCCTTGGGGCGGGTTCCTCACCGGCACCGCGATCCTGATCGAGTACGCCATCGCCCCCGCCGCAATTGCGGTGTTTATCGGCGCTTACTGCGAGTCGCTGTTCGGCATTGGCGGCTGGATGATCTACCTGGCGTTCTACATCATCTTTATCGGCATCCATATTTTTGGTGTCGGCGAAGCCTTGAAGCTGATGTTTGTCATCACCGCCGTCGCCGCGATCGCTTTGGGCGTATTCCTGGTGTCGATGGTGCCGCACTTCAACGTCGCCAACCTGCTGGATATTCCGGTGACCGAGGCCAAAGGCGCCAGCAGCTTCCTGCCGTTCGGCTATGTGGGCGTGTGGGCGGCGATCCCTTATGCGATCTGGTTTTTCCTCGCAGTAGAAGGCGTGCCCCTGGCCGCTGAAGAAACCAAGAACCCCAAGCGCGACCTGCCCCGTGGGCTGATCGGCGCGATTGTGGTGCTGACCAGTTTTGCCCTGTTGATCCTGGTTATCGCGCCGGGCGGTGCAGGCACGTATGCGCTGATCAAATCCGGCAACCCGTTGGTGGAAGCCCTGGCGCTGTCCTACGGCGGTTCGACCTGGATGGGCAGCTTCGTCAATCTGGTCGGCCTGGCTGGTTTGATCGCGAGCTTTTTCTCGATTATCTACGCCTACTCGCGGCAGATTTTTGCCTTGTCGCGCGCTGGCTACCTGCCGCGCAAATTGTCCGAGACCAACAAGAGCAAGGCGCCAGTACTGGCGCTGGTCATCCCCGGCATCATCGGCTTTGGCCTGTCGCTGACCGGCCAGGGCGATTTGCTGATATTGGTGGCGGTGTTTGGCGCAACGATTTCCTACGTGCTGATGATGGCCGCGCACATCACCCTGCGCATCCGCCGCCCTAAAATGGAGCGCCCGTACCGCACGCCGGGCGGCATCTTCACCTCGGGCGTAGCGCTGGTACTGGCCTGCGTGGCCGTAGTGGCAGGCTTTTTGGTCGACCCACGCGTGGTGATTGGCGCGGCGGTCATCTATGGAGTATTAATTGCTTACTTTGCTTTCTACAGCCGGCATCACTTGGTAGCAGGCACGCCCGAAGAAGAATTCGCGGCGATCCAGGCCGCAGAGGCCGCCCTGCACTAAGTGCCGTAAACCTCGGCGCGGGCGCCTGCTCGCGTCGTCAAGGAGATACTGTATGGCAAGTTTTTCCCACGCGGTGGGTGCACACACCTATCGCTTCGACAGCCTCAAGGATCTGATGGCCAAAGCCAGCCCGGCGCGCTCCGGCGACTTCCTGGCCGGTGTCGCTGCGCAGAATGATGGCGAACGGGTCGCCGCCCAGATGGCGCTGGCAAATACACCCCTGAAGCACTTCCTCGAAGAAGTGCTGATTCCCTATGAAAGCGACGAAGTCACCCGGCTGATCATCGACACCCACGACAAACAGGCCTTTGCCACGGTGAGCCATCTCACCGTCGGTGGCCTGCGCGACTGGCTGCTCAGTGACGCGGCTGATGAACAATCCCTACGCGCACTGGCGCCGGGGCTGACACCGGAAATGGCGGCAGCCGTGTCCAAAATCATGCGCGTACAGGACCTGGTGCTGGTGGCACAGAAGATCCGCGTGGTCACCCAGTTTCGCGGCACCATGGGCCTGCGCGGACGCTTGTCCACGCGCTTGCAGCCTAACCACCCCACCGACGAACCAGCAGGCATTGCCGCGAGTATTCTCGACGGCCTGCTCTACGGCAACGGCGACGCCATGATCGGCATCAACCCGGCCACCGACAGCATCGCCTCGATCTGCGCCATGCTGGAGATGCTCGACGCGATCATCCAGCGCTACGAAATCCCCACCCAGGCCTGCGTACTCACCCACGTCACCACCTCCATCGAGGCGATCAACCGTGGCGTGCCGCTGGACCTGGTGTTCCAGTCGATCGCCGGCACCGAGGCCGCCAACGCCAGTTTCGGCATCAGCCTGAGCGTGCTGCAGGAAGGTTACGAGGCTGGCCTGAGTCTCAAGCGCGGCACTCTGGGGCAAAACCTGATGTATTTCGAAACCGGCCAGGGCAGTGCCCTGTCGGCCAATGCGCACTTTGGCGTCGACCAGCAAACCTGTGAAACCCGTGCCTACGCCGTGGCCCGGCACTTCAAGCCGTTCCTGGTCAATACCGTGGTCGGTTTTATCGGCCCGGAGTACCTGTACAACGGCAAGCAGATCATCCGCGCCGGTCTGGAAGACCACTTCTGCGGCAAGCTGCTCGGCGTACCCATGGGTTGTGATATCTGCTACACCAACCACGCCGAAGCCGACCAGGACGACATGGACACCCTGTTGACCCTGCTCGGCGTTGCCGGCATCAACTTCATCATGGGCATCCCCGGCTCCGACGACATCATGCTCAACTACCAGACCACCTCGTTCCACGACGCCTTGTACGCCCGGCAAACATTGGGTTTAAAACCGGCGCCGGAGTTTGAACAGTGGCTGGCGAAAATGGGCATCTTCACGCAAGAAGGCGGCAAAGTGCACTTCGGCAACAGCCTGCCACCGGCGTTTCGCCACGCTCTGGCGCAACTGGGATGAAGGAGCCGACCGTGCAACCAGAATTGCCTGACAACCCGTGGCTGGAATTACGCCGCCTGACCCCGGCGCGCATCGCCCTGGGCCGCACCGGCACCAGCATTCCTACCAGTGCCCAGCTGGACTTCCAGTTTGCCCACGCCCAGGCGCGGGATGCGGTGCACCTGCCCTTCGACCATGCCGCGCTCAGCGGCCAATTGGCCGAACGTGGCCGCGACAGCCTGTTGCTGCGCAGCGCCGCCACGGACCGGCATATGTACCTGCAACGCCCGGACCTTGGGCGACGCTTGAGCGATGAGTCGGCCCAAACCTTGCGCGACTACGCTTCGGCGTACCCGGGTGGCGTGGATTTGGCCATCGTGGTGGCCGATGGCCTGTCGGCATTGGCGGTGCATAAGCATACGGCTCCGTTTCTGACGCGCCTGGAGGAACAGACCCACGCCGAAGGCTGGTCCTTGTCACCGGTGATACTGGTGGAACAAGGCCGCGTGGCAGTGGCCGATGAAATCGGGCAATTACTCGGCGCCAAAATGGTGGTGATCCTGATCGGCGAACGGCCGGGGCTCAGCTCGCCGGACAGCCTGGGCCTGTATTTCACCTACAACCCCAAGGTGGGCCTCACCGATGCGTATCGCAATTGCATCTCCAATGTGCGGCTGGAAGGCTTGAGCTATGGCATGGCGGCCCATCGCCTGTTGTACTTGATGCGCGAGGCGTGTCGCCGGCAACTGTCGGGGGTCAACCTCAAGGATGAGGCACAGGTTCAGACGCTTGAATCCGACGACCCGGACTTGATGAAGGGCAATTTCCTGCTCAGCCCACCGAGTGACCGATAGCGGCACGATTGCGCTTTTTTGCCGCATTAGGCAGCATCAAGTCACGGCCGCTCGCGTGGTCATACCCCATTTGGAAGTTGAGGCCTGGCATGCGGATTACTCAAGCGACCCTGGAACACCTGGACCTGTTGACCCCGTTGTTCGTCAAATACCGCGAGTTTTACGGGGCCCTGCCATTCCCGGATTCATCCCGGGCTTTCCTGGAAAAGCGCCTGCGACGCAAGGAATCGGTGATCTACCTGGCCCTGGCCGATGATGATGACAAGCGACTGCTGGGCTTTTGCCAGCTGTATCCGAGCTTTTCCTCGTTGTCGCTGAAACGGGTGTGGATCCTCAATGACATCTATGTAGCCGAGGATGCCCGCCGGCAACTGGTGGCGGACAACCTGATGCGCACGGCCAAGAAGATGGCCAAGGAAACCCAGGCCGTACGATTGCGGGTATCCACCAGCAGCGACAATGAAGTGGCGCAGAAGACCTATGAGTCCATAGGCTTTCGTGAAGACACCGAGTTCAAGAACTACGTGCTGCCGATCAACGAAGACTGACCCCTAATCCCCCAAACACTGTAGATCTCTTGTGGGAGGGGGCTTGCTCCCGATGGCGGGGTGTCAGTTAACGAATTTGTCCCTGACCCACCGCAATCGGGAGCAAGCCCCCTCCCACAAAAAACCAAGCCAACCGCTTCACACTTTCACGACACTCCCCGCTACAAAAGCCACACGCTTTTCACCATTCAATCCGTATAATGCGGACCTCTCAAGGTTGTAAGAACCACGACATACACTTGTAGCCTTATTACCCGTCGTCCCCGCACTGGCCCGCTGAGCCGGGCCATTCACACAGGTGCCATCCATGGATTTCAACCCGCTTGACCTTATCCTGCATCTCGACGTTTACCTCGACATGCTGGTAACCAACTACGGTCCGTGGATCTACGCCATTCTGTTCCTGGTGATTTTTTGCGAGACCGGCCTGGTGGTCATGCCATTCCTGCCGGGTGATTCGTTGCTGTTTATTGCCGGCGCCGTAGCAGCTGGCGGCGGTATGGACCCAGTGCTGCTGGCCGGCCTGCTGATGCTGGCGGCGATCCTCGGCGACAGCACCAACTACGTCATAGGACGAACGGCTGGCGAACGCTTGTTCAGCAACCCCAACTCGAAGATCTTCCGCCGCGACTACCTGCAAAAGACCCACGACTTCTACGACAAGCACGGTGGCAAGACCGTGACCCTGGCGCGCTTTCTGCCGATCCTGCGCACTTTCGCGCCGTTCGTCGCCGGCGTGGCCAAAATGCCCTACCCGCGCTTCTTCGGATTCAGCGTACTCGGCACCATCCTCTGGGTCGGTGGCCTGGTGACCCTGGGCTACTTCTTCGGCAACGTGCCCTTCATCAAGAAAAACCTGTCGCTGCTAGTGGTGTTCATCATCCTGTTGTCGCTGGTGCCGATGATCATTGGCGTAGTGCGCAGCCGCTTTGGCCGCACGTCCTCCGAAGCCAACCCACACTGATTGCCCATGTGGTCCCTAAGCGCCTGGCGTCGCCGGCGCCTGCTGGCCAAGCACCCGATTGCCGATGACACCTGGCAACGGGTGCGCCACCACCTGACCTTCCTCGACGGCATCAGCGCCGAGCAAGACCAGTGGCTGCGCGAAGCCTGCGTGATCTTCCTCGCCGAAAAACACCTCACCGCCCTGCCCGGCGTCGACCTGCACCAGGAACAACGCCTGCTGCTCGCCGCCCAGGCGCAATTGCCGCTGATGAACCTGGGCGACCTCGACTGGTATCAGGGCTTTCATGAAATCGTGCTGTACCCCGACGACTTCCTCAGCCCGCAGCGCCATCGCGATGCCAGCGGCGTGGAGCACGAGTGGGACGGCGAACACAGCGGCGAAGCCTGGCAACAAGGCCCGGTGATCCTCGCCTGGCCTGGGGTGCTCGCCAGTGGCCAATGGGAAGGCTACAACCTGGTCATCCATGAACTGGCGCACAAGCTCGACATGCTCAACGGCGACGCCAACGGCCTGCCACCGCTGCACCACGACATGCGCGTGCAGGAATGGGCCAGCGTGATGCAAAGCGCCTTCGACGACCTCAATCGCCAACTGGACGCCAACCCGGAGGCCGACACCGAGATCGACCCATACGCTGCGGAAAACCCAGCCGAATTCTTTGCCGTCACCAGCGAGTACTTTTTCAGCGCACCGGATTTACTGGTCAACCGTTATCCACAGGTGTACGCCCAACTCAGCCGCTTCTACCGCCAGGACCCACTGGCGCGCCTGACCCAACTGCAAGCCGGCGACCCACGTTATCAGCCGCAAGGCGAATGACCGTACGACGCTTGGCGCATGGCATCGGCGTCAGAATATGCCTATAATCGCCGCCACTTTTAGGCCAATCCGGCCATGTCATATGGCCAACTAACGGGGGCAACGCCCAATGAGCTACAGCAAGATTCCGGCTGGCAAAGACCTGCCGAACGACATCTACGTCGCCATCGAAATTCCGGCCAACCACGCGCCGATCAAATACGAAATCGACAAAGACAGCGACTGCCTGTTCGTTGACCGTTTCATGGCCACCCCGATGTTCTACCCGGCCAACTACGGTTTCATCCCCAACACCCTGGCTGACGACGGCGACCCCCTCGACGTGCTGGTCGTGACCCCTTACCCGGTTACCCCAGGCTCGGTTATCCGCGCCCGTCCAGTCGGCATCCTGAACATGACCGACGACGGCGGAGGCGATGCCAAAGTCATCGCAGTGCCACACGACAAGCTGTCCCAGCTGTACGTGGACGTGAAGGAATACACCGACCTGCCGCCACTGCTGCTGGAACAGATCAAGCACTTCTTCGAGAACTACAAAGACCTCGAAAAAGGCAAATGGGTGAAGATCGACGGTTGGGGCAACGCAGAAGCCGCGCGCGCCGAGATCATGAAGTCGGTTGCCGCCTACAAAGGCTGATACCCGCGCCTGATTGCTTCGGCAAATAAGAAAGCCCCGTTAGTTCGGGGCTTTTTTATGGGCAAAATTAAACATCAAGTTCAATGTTTATTTTATGCTGTTTATCTAAGTTGCACACCTGAAAGATCGAGCCACAACTAAGCCAAATCCTACATATGCAATTCAACGCATGGTTTATTTGATTGGTTTTTCCCGCCAGTAAACTCTGCGTTTATGAATACATCAGGTGATCGTTTAAAAGCGCTACTCCGGGAAGTTAATCTTTCCGCCTCCGACTTCGCCAAGAACCGCGGCGTCACGCCTCAACACGTGAACAACTGGTTCAAACGCGGCGTTCCCATGGGCCGACTCAACGAGATAGCAGAACTGCTGTGCGTCTCAAGTCGCTGGTTAAGCGACGGCCGAGGCCCCAAACACCCGCCCGCCAACTACCTGCTGGAAGGCCCCGACACAAGGAAACTACTGCCCACCCGCGAAGACACCGGCAAATACCTCACAGGCCCCGCCTGCCGTCCGGAAACAACCGACGTGGAGATCCCCCTCCACCCCACATTCACCTCAAGCGAACGCATCCGCGTCTCCCGGCACAGCCTGCAAACCCTCAACGTCCATCCCGACCGCGCGGTAGGCGCTTACATGGTCGACAACAGCATGACCGACATCATCCAACAAGGCGCCACCCTTGCCATCGACCGAGGCCGCACCCAAATCATCGACGGCGAAATTTATGCGGTAGAGCACGACGGGATGCTGCGCATCAAATACCTCTACAACCGACCTGGCGGTGGGTTGCGCCTGCGCAGCCACAACGCCGCCGAACACCCGGACGAATACCTCAACCACGAAGAACGCTTCGAACAAAGCTTCAAGGTTGTCGGCTGGGTATTCTGGTGGTCCACCCTCAACAACCGCCGGCCGCCCGTGCCGCTGGATGAACATCTATTGGGCTGGGAAGGCTCTAAATCGGAACCGGAGGTGGGCAACTGAAGTGAATGTGGGTATCATGCGCCGCACATTTGGCAGGGGGATGGCTTAGCTATCTGCCCTGTCAGGCGATGCGGAGTAGTTCCCGCGGATGCCCCTACTATTCAGCCCGACGCCATGTGGGCTGAGCGATTTGAAGGCTGGTGAGGTTTGTCAAAAACAAGCTGAGGCAGTCCCCGAGAAGCCGGCCACAAGCCGGTTTTTTAATGCCTGTAAGAATACAGTTCAATTGTCCAGCAGCTGCTGGACAATTGAATCGTCAACAAAGGCGGGCAGGTATCCTACCCATCCTTCAATAGGCGTTATTTAGGCTGCAAACACTCCACAGCCCTATCCGCCACCATCTTCGCCATCTCCACCAGATGCATCACCGCCCTCTGCGGCGCAGCCACTGACTCGCCGATCACCCGTGACGTAGCCAGCGCACAATGCAGCAGCTCAGCCACCTGCACCCAGGCATCCTCAAAGCTCAGATCTTCATTGACCGTGAATGAGTTGGTCGGGTGTGACGACAGCGTATCTGAACGAACGTTATCCATAGCAAAACTCCTAGCAGTAAGTGACTACCACCGTCCTTTCGCGACTAAACGAGCAGAGGTGGCGGCTGTACGCAGGTTAGTCGACCGGCCGCTAGGCACCGGCGCACCAGAGGGTGCCCTGCGCACAGCCACCATAAAGTGCAGGCGAGAAGACACCTGTCTTTGGGATGGCGCGTGCGCCTAGCGAGGTCCGGGCGACTAAACCCGATCACTGAATTAGCAGTGACGGTCAGCAGCCTAGTCACCCAATTCCACTGGCGCAAGCGGTTGGGATTCTCTCGGAAACGTCCTGCAAATGAAAGGGATCGTACCTGCTGGCTACTCAAAATCAGGCAATTCATTCGCGTTATGCGCATTAGTACGGCGCCCCCAATCGCTCGCTCTTTGTCTCCTTTAAGTTGACAGTAAGACTCGTCACACCCGATTTATCCCCCGCCACCCACCCATTAATCTGTGCCCATATTGAACGCAACGCCCAACCAACCTAAACAAAAAAGGATTCAACCATGAGCGCTCCCACCTACAATCGCTTGAACAAAGACGACGCTATCGTTCTGCTGGTCGATCACCAAACCGGCTTGATTTCCCTGGTGCAGGACTTCTCGCCCAACGAGTTCAAGAACAACGTGTTGGCCTTAGCTGACCTGGCCAAGTTCTTCAACCTGCCGACCATCCTCACCACCAGCTTCGAGCAAGGCCCCAATGGCCCGCTGGTGCCAGAGTTGAAGGAAATGTTCCCGGAAGCGCCGTATATCGCTCGCCCTGGTCAGATCAATGCCTGGGACAACGAAGACTTCGTCAAGGCGATCAAGGCCACCGGGCGCAAGCAGATCATCATTGCCGGTGTGGTGACGGATGTGTGCGTGGCGTTCCCGACCTTGTCGGCGCTGGCGGAAGGCTTTGAGGTGTTTGTGGTGACGGATGCGTCCGGCACGTTCAACACCACGGTGCAGCAGGCGGCGTGGAGCCGGATGACGCAGGCCGGTGCGCAGTTGATGAACTGGTTCTCGGTGGCGTGTGAGCTGCACCGCGACTGGCGCAACGATATCGAAGGCCTGGGTAACCTGTTGTCCCAGCGGATTCCCAACTATCGCAACTTGATGAACGGTTACGCGGCGCTGACAGCTCATCAGAAATAAGCAAACCCAGCGTGATAAGCCTGCCCTGAAAAGCAGGCTTTTTCCATTGCTTGCCCGCCCCTAGCCCGCCAACTCCCGTTCGATCTGCTCAATACTCGGCAAACTGGTTTGCAATTCTGCGGGCAAAGATTCCACCAATTGATATTCCGCCACGCCGATAGGTCGGTTGTTATCGCGCAGTGCATATTCAGCCACCACCTCATTTTTACCTTTGCACAACAACAGACCAATCGTCGGGCCATCCTGTGGGTGCTTTATCTCGGCATCCACAGCTGCGAGGTAGAAGCTCAGTTTGCCCAGGTGTTCGGGCTTGAACTTGCCAGCCTTGAGTTCGATCACCACGTAGCAACGCAGCTTCAAGTGATAGAACAGCAGGTCGACGAAGAATTCATCACCGCCCACATTCAGCAGCACTTGCCGGCCTACGAAGGCAAAGCCTGCGCCTAATTCCAATAAGAAGTCGGTGACATGCTTGATCAGGGCGTTTTCAATATCACGCTCTTGCGCGTTCAGGCCCAGGCTGAGGAAGTCAAAGCGGTAAGGGTCCTTGAGGGTTTCACGCGCCAGATCGGATTGGGCTTTGGGCAGATGGCTTTCAAAGTTACTGACGGCCTTGCCACTGCGTTCCAGCAGGCGGTTTTCAATGTGCATCATCAGCGTGTTGCGCGACCAGCTGTGTTTAACGGCCTGGAGAATGTACCAACGACGTGTTTCGGGGCCCGGAAGCTTATCGAGCAACACTAGGTTGTGACCCCAGGGCAATTGTGCAGCAGCTTGTTGCACAAATTCAGAATCCGGCCACGCCTCGGCAAAAGCACGCATGTACTTCAGATTGCGCGGCGAAAAACCCTTGATGTCTGGAAAGGCCGCCCGCAGATCCTGCGCAAGGCGGTCGATCACTTTGCTACCCCAGCCTTGATCGTTCTGACGGGTCAAAATATCGCGACCGATCTGCCAGTAGAGCAGCACCAGTTCACGATTGACCGCGATTGACGCACGCTGCTGTGCGTTATGGATACGGCCCTTGAGGTCTGTCAGCCAATCACTGTAGCCCTCTGGAGGTGCCGTCAACCCGATGGAGGTCTCGCTCATGCCTTTTTACTCTTGTGTTTTCAGCAGGCTAGTTAGCCCGCTGTGCCGTCACAAGCGCTCATGAGTACTCTCGGACGCGTCCTGCGTACCTTGCAGAAAGATCCTGCTGGCACTGGCTGTGGCCCTTGACTCTCCCCTATACGGCACCCCCTACCCTGAACGCCCATTTCAGGAGCCTTCAGCATGAGTCAGCGCATCCTGGTCATTCTCGGCCATCCGTCCACCGATAGTTTTTGTTCAGCCATGGCGCAGACCTATATCCACGCTGCGAAAACGGCAGGTCACGAAGTACGCATCCTGCACCTGGGCAATCTCACATTCGACCCGATTCTTCACCACGGTTATACCCAGGCTCAAACACTGGAACCCGACTTGCTCAGCGCCCAAGCCGACATCCTTTGGGCCGAGCACCTCACATGGGTTTTCCCTGTTTGGTGGGGTGGTATCCCGGCACTGATGAAAGGCTTTATCGACCGAGTTTTCCTACCCGGCTTCGCCTTCAAATACCGCGCAGGCAAGGCATTCCCTGACAAGCTGCTCAAGGGCCGAAGCGCGCACTTGTTAGTGACCCTGGACACGCCGGCGTGGTATTACCGCTGGGTCTACCGCATGCCGGCCATCCACCAGATGCGTCGCACCACGCTGGCGCTGTGCGGCATCACACCGAGCAAGACGCTGCTGTTCGGGCCGGTGCTGGGCTCTACGTTGACGCAGCGGTCCCGGTGGCTGAAACAGGCCGGCGCATTATTTGAGAAAGGGAATTTTCATGTACATCGGCAAAGCTGCGCAGTTGTCCGGCACGACCATCAAGGCGATTCGTCACTATGAGGCGATTGGATTGATGCCCGAGCCGCAACGCCTTGGCGGCTATCGGGTTTATACGGAGCAGAGCGTAGAGCGACTGACCTTTATCAAATGCGCCCAGCAGCTCGGGTTCAAACTCAAGGAGCTGCAGGAGATTTTGCTGGGGTACGACGGTGACACCTTTCCCTGGGACAGGGCGGACCAAGCCATCACCAACAAGAAGCACGCGCTGGCCGCGCAAATCGCCGTGTTGCAACGGATGCAGGCGGGCTTGATTGAGTTTGAAACCCAACTGAAAGACGCCCAAGGGCACTGCTCGTCAATCAGTAGTGTCGCCATTTGAAGTAGCCCTTACGCATGAGTTGCCGCTGACTTTTGCGAGCCCCGTGTAAGGGCAATCTGATTTTCCAAACCGTTCATCCAGCCGCTTTTCGCTGCGGCAGACTCCGACGCCTTGCCTTCTGTCGAGACGTCATGGATGACCCACGCTGCCCACATTGCCGCTATCGAACATGAGCTGGATGGCTTCCATCAGAGCCTGGTGGAGTACCGCCAGCAAATGGGCGCCTGGTATTCGCGCGCGCTGGATTCGGTCAGCCATGCAGCGGATATGCCGTCGTTGCTGGGCATGGACCGAGTGTTGCGGGTTGGGGATTCGCAGCGTTCGGTGAGCATTACCGATGCAGATTTCTCCACCGTGGCCCGTTGCCCGGTGGGTGGCGTGCTGGAGATCGAGAGCAAATTCGAATCAGCGTATGACGTGCCGATTGGCGACATCCCGGTTGAGGTGATCGGCCTGGATGACGGCATCTCCACGCGGGTGATGCTCGATGAACACGGCAAGGGTTCGCACTACTGCGCCGCTGGCGGGCGCTATCAGGTAAGGGTTCAGGGCGGTGTTTCGGCGCAGCAAGTGGACGCCTTGTTTGCCTCCTATGCCGGGCTGACGGCGGACTTGGAACAGTGGCTTCGGTCACAGTGGAAAGACTTCAAACCCCACTGGGAACGCTCTACTGCCAGCGCGATTGGCAGCGGCGTGCTGGCGGGCAGTTGGGCGGCGATCACGGATGTGTGGGACAGCATCAAGCTGGTGCAGGCGATGCTTGAAGACCCGCTGAAGTACGTCGAGCAACTGGGTAGCGAGGCGGCCAAGTTGGCGCAGATCGCCACCGATGCGCCCAAGGTCATGGAACAGGCGATGTTGCTCGCCAGTGACGAGGCGGCGCTGTACCTGTTACTGCGCACCGCCATGATCTGGCTGGACGCGTTACCGCCCCGTGAAGTCGCGCAAGCGGCCGCAGGTTTTATGGTGTCGTTGCTGATTGACCTGGTGATTGGCGCGGTGTTGACCATCGCGTTGCCGGCGGCGGGCGTGGCGTATTTGAGCGTTCGCCTGGTCAAGCATGGCGCACAAATTCTCAAGGCTGCCGTGGGCTTCGTGAAGGGGGTGCTGGCGATTCTCACCAAGTTCATGCAGGCGGTCGACCGTTATAAAGCGGTGGCGGTTCGCGGTGTGGTCGACTGGGTGAAACAAGGCACGATGCAGATGCGCTGGCGGGCGCGGCAGAACGCGGTGCTGACGCAAAAAGAGCGTGTGGATGATGTGCCGGTCATGGCGTCGAATCCGAAGGGAGACGCGGCGACGCCAGCGGACAAGACGGTCACCAACGGCTGCCCAGTGTCGATGGTCACCGGGGAAGAATTGCTCACTCTTACCGATGGTGCGCTGGACGGGATCTTGCCGTTTGAGTGGACGCGGCTGTATCGCACCAGTGCGGTGGATGTGGATTGCGGGTTGGGGTTTGGCTGGAGTCATGCGCTGGCGCACAGGCTTTGTGTGTCGGGCGATTCGGTGGTGTGGACCGACCATGAGAACCGCTCGACCACCCTGCCCTTGCCGACTTCTGCTCGACCCGCGATTACCAACAGCCTGGCAGAAGCGGCGATCTACTTGGGTTCGGTTCCTGATGAGCTGGTGCTGGCCCAGGCGTCGCGGTTCTATCACTTTCGCGAC
>NZ_SPKP01000046.1:82991-83462 GCF_023127835.1 Pseudomonas sp. B329
CGATCAGCGATGCGTATGACAACCGTCTACGCATTTGCCGTGATCGTTCCGGGCGAATTGAGCGGTTGGATAACGGTGCTGGTCGCTCGCTGCTGCTGCGTTATGAGCTGGATCGAATCGTCGCGATGGACTACCAGGTTCATCGCGCCACAGGGCGTGCACCTTACGTCTGGGAAACCGAGCAGAACGTTGTTTCCTACGCCTATGACGAAGATGGACGACTGGTTTGCGCGACCAATGCCGTCGGTGAAAGCGAGCGTTATCGGTACGACGATCAGCACGTCATTGTCGAGCGGCAGTTGGCCGGTGGGGCGAGTTTCTTCTGGGCGTGGGAAGGCTCCGGCAAGGCGGCGCGTTGCGTCCGGCATTGGGCGAGCTTTTCGCAGATGGACACGCGCTATGCCTGGGGGGATGACGGTCGTGTCACCGTGCATAACGCCGATGGCAGCCAGGAAGTCTATGTCCACGACG
>NZ_SPKP01000047.1:0-1259 GCF_023127835.1 Pseudomonas sp. B329
TGTACGGACCGGACACATGGTTGACGGGTGTGCGGGGACATGGTGGACACTTTTCGGCGAGCCAACTTCGCCGGAAAGCCATCATGCCTTGGAACACGAGAGATACCATGAGCCTGAAAGAAGAGTTCGTTGCCTTAGCACGGCAGCCCGGCAGTAATAAAAGAGAACTGTGTCGACGCTTCGGCATCAGCCCGCAAACGGCCTATAAATGGCTCAAACGATACGAGATGCAAGGGCAGTCGGGGCTGCAAGAAAAGTCCCGAAAACCAGCTACCAGTCCCAAACTGACCAATGCGGCCCTGGAGGCGGAGGTCGTAGCGCTCAGGCAGGAACATCCGGCCTGGGGCGGACGCACAATCAGCAGCATCTTGAAAAAGCAAATTGCTCCCAGCACAGTAACTAACGTGCTGCACCGACACGACCTGATTCAGCCCGTTCAGAAGGAACAGGAAGCAAAGCTGAGATTTGAACACGATGCGCCTAACGACCTTTGGCAGATGGACTTCAAAGGGCATTTCGCAACTCAAGAAGGTCGATGCCATCCCCTGACCTTGTTGGATGATCACTCGCGATTCAATTTAGCTATTCAGGCGTGTGATAACGAACGCGGGGGCACAGTGAAGGAGAAGATGATTGAGGTATTCCAACGCTTCGGATTGCCCGCTCGTATCAATGTTGATAACGGTCCTCCATGGGGATCGCCGCGCAACCCCGGTGAAATCACAGAGTTAAGTATCTGGTTGATTAGCTTGGGAATCCGGATCAGTTTCAGTCGCCCCTATCACCCTCAAACCAACGGAAAGATCGAGCGCTTTCATCGATCACTCAAGGCAGAGGTGCTTAATGGACGGCAATTTTCCACGATCAAGGAGGCTCAAACCGCATTTGATCAGTGGCGTGAGGTTTATAACCTGCAGCGTCCTCATCAAGCACTGGACTACAAGGTGCCCATGGACCGGTATCGGTCCAGCCCTTGGGCTTACCCGCAGCAGTTATCACCCTTCGAGTACGGGCCGGATGATGTGTCGATCAAGGCGTATCACAGCCGATTTCGTTTTCAGAAACGCTATTTCAGCATCGCCAAGGGCCTGAATGGTCATCACATCGGAATACGACCTAACCCTGAAAAAGACGGTCTCTTTGATGTTTACTTCTGCCATCACTTTCTAAGAACGATCGACCTGAGCAAACCTGACTATGGCCCATAATGTGTCAACCATGTCCCCGCACATGTGTCCACCATGTGTCCGGTCTATACA
>NZ_SPKP01000048.1:0-2263 GCF_023127835.1 Pseudomonas sp. B329
CACGCCTCCCAGTGCATGGCGGATGAGCGTGTTCATTCTTCATCCCTGGTGGCAGGCAATGAGCCTAGAACTTCGAGGTTCATTGCGATTGTCCAAGACGAATGGCTTGCAGTCTTTTGAAGCTTGGGTCACTGCCATCGGCCGTCACGCTGCCATCGGGGTAGGTATAGCGGGTATAATTTCCATCCATTTTCACCTTCGGCCCCACCGAATACAGCACGTAGTCGGCATGTAACTGGGGTTCGAATGCTACCTTTCGTGCATTTGGGGCGCGGTAATACGAATAGGTTTCGCCCCCACCGAGCAGCCGAGCGAGTTTTTCATGCCCACCAAGGAAATGCTCACTAACTCTGGGGTAGTAGTCCTTACGAATCAACACGTCGCCGCTGACTTCGTGCGTCGCTGAAAAAGCAGAGCGCCGCTGTGGCAGGCGCTGATCGAACATCACGATAATCCCTCCCCCCCTGGGCTGGCTTTAACGTCCGGCCCGAAATGCGTTGTGTTGGCATAGGTGACACCAAAGGTCACATTACTCAACTGCCACTGGCATCTGCTACCGCCATTGATGGGTAGCTTCGCCTCATACACGTCGCTCTGCCCCAACTGCTGCGGCTGGACCGTGGTAGACAGGTAGCCATCTTCCTCATAACTGGACCAGTCCGGCCCTGAGCGTTTGATCGGGCATTTTTCAGAGCGGTACATCACCCGCATCGGGTCCGCTGCGAGATTTGGTGGGACCTTCACTGTAATACTGACCTGTTCGCCGCCCGGAGGTGGGGACAAGGTCTGGTTTTGGGCGCAGCCACTGACGCTGACCAGCAGCACGCCTCCCAGTGCATGGCGGATGAGCGTGTTCATTCTTCATCCCTGGTGGCAGGCAATGAGCCTAGAACTTCGAGGTTCATTGCGATTGTCCAAGACGAATGGCTTGCAGTCTTTTGAAGCTTGGGTCACTGCCATCGGCCGTCACGCTGCCATCGGGATAAGTGTAGCGGGTATAGTTACCATCTTCCCTCACCTTAGGTTCTACTGAGTAAAGGGTGTAGCCGGCATACAACTGAGGTTCGAACGCCACCGTTCTGGTGTTTTTGGCGCGATAATATGAGTAGATTTCCCCTCCACTAAGTAACCTGGCAACCTTTTCATGTCGGACCAAAAATCTTTCGATTACCCAAGGGTAGTAGTCCTTCTTGATTAACACATCACCGCTGACCTCTCGCGTCGCTGCAAAAGCAGAGCGTTGTTGTGGCAGGCGCTGATCAAACATCACAATAAGCCCTCCTCCCGCCCCCCCTCTAACATTCTCCCCGAAGTGCGTTGTGTTGGCATAGGTGACACCAAAGGTCACATTACTCAGCTGCCACTCACATCTGCTACCGCCATTGATGGCTAGCTTTGCCTCGTACACGTCGCTCTGCCCCTGCTGCTGCGGCTGGACCGTGGTAGACAGATAGCCATCCTCCTCATAACTGGACCAGTCCGGCCCTGAGCGTTTGATCGGGCATTTTTCAGAGCGGTACATCACCCGCATCGGGTCCGCTGCGAGATTTGGTGGGACCTTCACTGTAATACTGACCTGTTCGCCGCCCGATGACGGGGACAAGGTCTGGTTTTGTGCGCAGCCACTAAGGTTGAACAGCAACACGCCTCCCAGTGCATGGCGGATGAGCGTGTTCATTCTTCATCCCTGGTGGCAGGCAATGAGCCTAGAACTTCGAGGTTCATTGCGATTGTCCAAGACGAATGGCTTGCACCTTTTCAAAGTCCGGTTTATTGCCATCCGCAGTAACACTGCCATCGGGGTAGGTAATCTGGGTGTAATCACCCACTTTATGCACCTTAGGCTCCACCGAATACAGAACATAGTCGGCATGTAACTGGGGTTCGAATGCTACCTTTCGTGCGTTTGGGGCGCGGTAATATGAATAGGTTTCGCCCTCACCGAGCAGCCGAGCGAGTTTTTCATGCCTACCAAGAAAATACTCACTAACTCTGGGGTAGTAGTCCTTACGAATCAACACGTCGCCGCTGACTTCGTGCGTCGCTGCAAAAGCAGAGCGTCGCTGTGGCAGACGCTGATCGAACATCACAATAATCCCTCCCCCCCCTGGGCTGGCTTTAACGTCCGGCCCGAAGTGCGTTGTGTTGGCATAGGTGACACCAAAGGTCACATTACTCAACTGCCACTGACATCGGCTGCCGCCATTGATCGCTAGCTTTGCCTCGTACACGTCGCTCTGCCCCTGCTGCTGCGGCTGGACCG
>NZ_SPKP01000048.1:2273-67229 GCF_023127835.1 Pseudomonas sp. B329
CTCTCAGAGCGATACATCACCCGCATCGGGTCTGCTGCGAGATTCGGGGGGACCTTCACTGTAATGCTGACCTGTTCGCCGCCCGGAGGTGGGGACAAGGCCGTGTTCTGTGCGCATCCACTGACGCTGACCAGCAACAACAAGGCGCCGCTCGTGCGGCCTAGGAGAGCATTCATACTTGTATCCCTTCCTGATTAATCTGAATGTTCATGACTTAAGCGGTTCCCTTGCGATAGAAGCGTTTGGCTAGCTGTGTCGTACCGAAGGACTGCTTCGGGCTTGGGTAATCTCGATCATCTCGCCGAACTCACGCTCTTGGCAGAAGCGTTGTAGGGCTTCAGGCCCACCTTCCAGTGCTCTAGTTGCGCGCAGCGCCATCGACAGTAATGTTTGCAGCGCCAGGAACTGCTCGTTACGGTGTATCTCCGTCTCAGGCACTCCCAGCGTCTGCATCTGCTTCTCAAACGTCGCTCGTTGCACTTTGCGCCGCAGTGGCAGCTTGGAGTCGCTCAACTCCAGCAACTGATTGTGCAGGAAGGGCAGGTAGGCCTTGATCATCGAATGATCCGCAGGGTTGGTGCGGCGGGTACTGCGCTCGGGGTTGGTGTGTGATGGAAACAGATCCGCCATGTTTTCCCGGTTCAATGAACGGATCAGGGCTTTCTGATCTTCGTGGGCGAAGCGACTGAATTCATCGCTTAGGCTTGGTACCAGGTAGATGCGTGTGCGATGCGGGAGTCGCTTAAGAACGGTGGTGTGGTCCGCCGCAAGCCCGTCTTTACTGCGAAAGGCCGAGGAATTGGAGCTCATCGTTTCCACATGCTGGTCGGCTCGGTAAAACATGGCGATTTTCCCGTGATGCCAGTAGGGGTCTCCAAAGCTAACAATTTTTCCGGCCAGCAACTGTCCCACGGACCAGATGTACCCCAGGTCCTGGCCCAACGGACCCAAGGCTTCGTATAGCCAGTTACCCAGCTCCGCTTCGGGCGGCACGCTGGTAACGGTGTCCGCATCGTTCACATGGCGAAAGTGCATCACTGATTTCAGGCGTTCCTGTGCCTTGGCGGTGAAGGTGCGAGGCATGCCGTAGGTATAGAGCAGAGGATTACGATCTTTCAGTTCTGCGGAGTGAATTAGAGCTAGGGCGCCGCCCAAGCTATGACCGCAAATAAATAGCTGTTTACCAGCTAACGCGTCCTGAATGTCATTAAAATCACGTGGAAACAGCTTCTTAGCCACCTCAAACGCCTGCAAAAACCCGTAATGCACGCTGCCGACATCCGTCAAGGGCGTACACGCTGACTTCAAGTCGCAACCACTGCCATCGGCTGGCATAGGCCGGTACAGCACATCAGTCAGCCAGTCCATGGGCTCCTGAGTCCCGCGCCAGGCCACGACTATTTGAGTCTTGTTAAAGAAATAGAAGAGTTGTGTGTTTTCGATGATGTGTCGCGGAATCTCCGGCCCACCCGGCGGGCGCTCGGCCTTCAGTGAGTCCAGCATGACAGCCGTGGTGTAGCGCTCGTCAAAAGGGACATCAATCACTAGCGCTGGCAGACGGCTCCCATTGGAGTCGATCATCGTGGGTGTACGCGACAGGTCCAGACACTGGCGGAAAAAGAACTCCTCTACCGAGCCAGATACCGTACTGGTGTCAGTGTTTGGTTTTTTCTTCAACATGTTCTGGGCGACAACGCTGTAGGAAAGATTGGCCATCAGCCCAAGGTTATAGGCGTTGGCCATGCTGTATTCAGGCTGATGGTGCAGAATCAATGACCAGGCTCGGAAGGGGCAAATTTCCAGGATGTGACGGCGGTCCAGTTCGTCGTCGGGTACCGTGAAACCGCGGAACTTCGGGTCGGGGAAATGAAATGCCGGTAGTTTTTCTTTCTCCGACCACGGCTTCAGGTCCGGGAAGCGATCACATAGCTGGCCGATGCGCAGGTAGTGATAAGAGTGCCCATTGGCCAGTGCCTTCGGCTCGATGGGGGAGAAGAAGGATGGAGAGGGATCATAGCGATAAGGAACTTCCAGAGGCGTTGAAACCCGAGATTCGGCACGTATCGCACGTGGGCGTCGGGTCTGCATCACCTCTGCCAGCGGGTTGGCCGTTAGAAGCAAGGTCACCGCCAGCGGGTGCAACCCTTCCAGGCGAATCACTCCTTGGGCATCGCTCTGGCCGCTGAATTCTGGAATGAGCTTGCAACGAGTCGCCTCATTGATCGCCCGAAAAGGTTGATGAGGCAAAGGGTCCCCTAGCTCATCGAGCAACTGAAACTCCAGCCAGTGCTTGATCTGCTTGCCTCCCTGAACGACCTTGTAGGTGCAAATGGTATCGGTACGATGGTCCCAATCAGACATAACGGGGCTTCCATGAGTCATTTAAGAGTGTGTTCGGCTGGAGTGCTTCAACGGTCACTAAGGGTTTCGCTGGTGTCACGTCGGACTAGACCGGCCTTTGGGCGTCAATCACCTGATAGGCAGGAAACTTGATTATCAGCCAACACCCTGAATCGGTGCTTGCTGAAAGTGAGTAGGAAATTTCCCAAAATACTCTTCGCCAATGAAACTAGTTTGTCAGCAGTGCCCGCGCAGGAGCGGGTCGTTGCGTGATAGCTGTAAGGGATTTCGTTGGCTTTTTGGTTTGATAGCCCACCGGGGCTACCTAGTGCCCTGTAAAACCTCACCGTGGGCGGCGGAGTGCACTGGCAGAGCGAGTTTTTCGGCAACGTGTTCCAGCCAGACCGAACGACACGGTCAACTTCGGCGCCGCTTTTTACGGCGAACCCCGCAGCCTGCAACTGGCGACCAAACGGAACTTCTCGGCTGACGGCCCTGACGGTGTGTGTAATGATCAACCCTCGATCTCTCAAGGGATGGAGCCACCGCCATGTCGCTGAACACCACTGCCCGCCCCGCTCAGGCGCCTTGTTTCTGGCGCGACGAACGCTTGCCGTTTATCGAGGCGCGCACCATTGCCGACGGGCGCAAAGTCACCTATACCCGGCACGCCCATGAGCACTTTTCCATCGGCGCGATCACCACCGGGCGCAGCTATTACCACTACGACACACAGACGTTCGAGATCAGCGCAGGCACCGTGGTGCTGATGAACCCCGGCGACGTGCACGCCTGTAACCCTATCCAGAATGAGCATTGGTCCTACCATATGCTCTACCTGGACACACCCTGGCTGACCGACCTGCAGCACCAGTTGGGTTTCAGCACCGACCAGGGTTACCGCCCGTTCAGCACCCCCTATACCCTAGACGTCTCGCTGTACAACGGCTTATTGGCGTTGTACCGACTGCTGGTGGATGAGCAGGCCGAACTGCTGCACAAACAGAGCGCGCTGGTGGGTTACTTCAGCGAAGTCCAGCAGCGTTTGAACCCCTCGCTTACGCCGATAAGAGAGGTCAATCACAAGCTGGAGCGTGCAGCGGACTTCATCCGTGAACACTGCACCGAGGCGTTGAAGCTGGAGGACATTTGCCTGGCAGCCGAGCTGTCGCCGTCGTACCTGATTCGTGCCTTCAAGCAGTATTACGGGCTGACACCCCATGCCTTCCTGGTCAATCGCCGTATCCAGTTCGCCCGCGCTCGATTGCGCGACGGCGAACTGATTGCCGATGTCGCCCTGGCCGCAGGCTTTGCCGACCAGGCGCACTTCCAACGCACGTTCAAACAGCACTTTGCCGCCACGCCCGGGCAGTACCGCGAGAACCTCAAGCCATCAGCAAATAACCCACACTGGCCACCAGCAACGCGGCCATTGAGCGGTTGAACAGGCGCACGCCCTGCGGGTTGTTCAAGTAGCGACGCAAGAACGTCCCGGCATACGCCCAGCACGCTACCGACAGGTAGCAAATCACCAGGTAAAGCGCCGCAAACAGCCATACCTGCCTGGCGTCGCCATCGGCCACGAACAACCCCATCCCGGCCACGCAGGCCAGCCAGGCTTTGGGGTTGAGCCATTGCATGATCGCGCCGTACAGCATTGATGGCGCGGTAGCGGCGCCTTCAGCGTCAAGTCGACCGTCATCCATCGCCAGTTTCCAAGCCATATACAACAGGAAAGCCACCCCGCCCCACTGGATCACCTGAGTCAGTATCGGCCAGCGCACCAGCACTTCATGCAGCCCCAGGCCGATCAGCACCAGCAGTAAAGTGAAGCCGACTGCCGCGCCGAACACATGTTTCTGGCTGGCGGCAAAGCCAAAGCGTGCACCGCTGCTCAGGGCAACCACGTTGACCGGGCCAGGGGTAATGGAGGTGGCCAGGGCGAAAGCAGCCATGGAAATGATCAAGCTCATTGCAGTCCCTTCTTGTTAAGTCAAACACAGGTGACTTCACGGTAAAGGCTCAGACACTGCGGATATTGAACAAAATGCCCCTTGGTGAACATTTGTGGTGATTCTGTAAAGGCGTGATTCCAGGCCACCTATCTCGGTTAAGGTAGGCGCCCTTTGGCCTTGACTCACTCTTCATGTCAACACTCAAGCACCTGCTGATACTGCTCCCGCTGATCATCATGCCCCAGTCTGCCCACGCCCAGCCCGGCGCTGTGCGTTGGCAGCCGTGCACCGACAGCCCGTTCGACAATTGGTTTGACGCTGAGCCACCGGAGGATCTGCTGTGCGGCTATGTTGAGGCGCCTTTGGGATATTCGGGCAACGCCAAGGCGGACAAGGTACGACTCGCGCTGACCCGCTTGCCTGCCACCAGCGTCAAACAGGGCAGCGTAGTGGTGATCAGCGGGGGGCCGGGTCTGCCCGGGATCAACCCCTTCCTGGCCGATGACGACACCGTGGCCAAGCTCACGCGGTCCTACGACATTATCGGCTACGACCCGCGAGGCGTGGGGCAGTCAACACCAAAGATTTCCTGTGCATTGCCCCAACGTGACGAAAAAACGGTCATCGACGAAAACGACGTTGGCGCCTCGCAAGCGCAGGTCCGCAAAACCCTGGCCGCCTGCATCGAACATACCGGCGCAAAGGTCTTGCAGCACATGGGTACCGACGACGCAGTCAATGACCTTGATGTGATCCGGGCTGCGTTGGGCGAACCCGGTTTAACCGCAGTGGCCTACTCCTACGGCACCCAGGTCGCGGCACTCTATGCCGAACGTTTTCCAGCGCAAACCCGTGCATTGGTGCTGGACGGCGTGGTGGACCTTTCAGAGGACGATTACACCCAACTACTGAATCAGGCTCGCGGCTACCAGCAGACCTTCAAGCGCTTTGCAGCGTACTGCGCAAAAAACCGTGACTGCCCTTTACCGCCCGATGAGGCGGGAGCGAACGAGGCGTTTCATCAACTATTACGCCAGGTATACGACACAGCCTTGATCACGCCCGACAGGGACGAAGTGACCGCCGACGACCTATTGACCACCACTCAAGCGCTGCTGCTGTGGTCCGACCGCTGGCCCGAGCTGATGGCTTTGTTGCACAAGGCCAACGACGGGATCGCCGATGAACAGGTAGCCGGGTTGATTGACGAAAACGTCGGGGAAGATGCCGATGATGCCCTGAGCGTAATCTCTTGTGCAGACGTCGCAATCCCGGGTCGCGATGTTCAGTTATTGCGCAAACAGAGACAGGCGATTCGAGAGGCCTCGCCCTTCACCAATTACCTGGCGGTGCAGCAGTCGGGCCTGGAACTGTGCGACCTGTGGCCATGGCGCGGCACACTTTCAGCCCACGTGCCGGTGGCCGCACCGAGCCTGCCACCGTTGCTGTTTGTCGGCCAGCGATTCGATCCGACTACGCCCTACATCAACGCACAGCAGATGGCGAAATGGTTTAAAAGCCCACTGGTCACCCGTGAGGGAGACGGGCACACCCTGGTGCTCAACGGCATCGACCGCTGCGTGGACGAGACTGTCGTCGACTATCTGCTGGCGCCTCGTGAGACCAGAACGGACAAGACCTGCCGCTAGCCAAGTGCCGAGTGGTGGGGCAAGAGCGTCTGGCTATCCGGTCGTCCCCACCGCCGGATCAAACCACCGCCGCCCGCTCGCGCACAAAGCGCGGCAACTGATCACCCGGCAATGCCTTGCTGAAATACCACCCCTGGATAAACAACTCAGGTCCCGTACTCAAGAACGCCAGTTGCTCGGCAGTCTCCACCCCCTCCACTACCACGCCCAGGTTCAACGCCTCACAAAACCGCAACATGCCGGTCAGCACTTGGGCGCCCTTGGGGTCGCGCTGGGCCACCACAAAACTGCGGTCGATCTTGATAAAGTCCACAGGGAACTGGTGCAGGTAACTCAACGCGGAAAACCCGGTGCCAAAATCATCGAGATACACTTTTGCTCCGGTGGCCTGCAGTTTATGGATGGTTTGGCGGGCGGCGGGAATATCGCTGACCAGCGCATCTTCGGTGATTTCCACCGACACCCGGCCATCGGCCTGGGCAAGAATTTCCACCAGGCGATCACCATAGGCAGCGTCCTTCAAGGTGGCACTGGAAATGTTTATGGTCATGGGCAGTTCAAAGCCGATCTTGCGCCACTTCTGATACTGGCGCACGGCCTGGGAGGCCACCCACACGTCCACGTCCGGCATCAGCCTGGCTTGTGCCAGCCATTGCAGGAACTCCCAGGGTGAATGCACCGTGCCGTGGCTGTCCCGGGCGCGCATCAATGCCTCGCACCCGGTGCACAAGCCGGTACGGGTAGACACCTGGGGTTGGAATTCAAGGTAGAACTCGTAATCGCTGATCTGCTGGATCCGGCTCAATTCAACGGCCTGCCGCGCCAGGGTCCGGTGGGAGGCCATTACCGGATCGAACTCCAGCAGGCGGCCTTTTTCTTCGAGTCCGCGAAAGGTCATGTCCAGAGACTTGAGGTAAACCGTGCCACCGTCGATGGACTGACGATGAATGGCCCGCACGTAGGGCGCATACACCAGCGTGCCCATGCCCAACAGCAACACTTGCAGGGCCACAGCCGCCACGTCGCCATGGGTGCTGAGGTAGGCATTGAGCAGCACCGGCGCGGTAAACGGCACGCTGGCCACCGCCGGCGAGACCCAGCCCAATTGCACCACCGTCAAAGCCACCATCGCGTTGAACGCCGGCACCAGTAGAAACGGTATGAACAAACGCGGGTTGAGAATGATCGGCAAGCCAAACAACAGCACCTCGCTGACGTTGAATAACGACAACGGCAAGCTGGCGATCGCCAGTAACCGCATGGAGTGGCTGCGGGAAAACACCAGGATCGCCAGCAGCAGGCACAAGGTCGCGCCCGATCCGCCGATAAACGCAAAACTGCCGAGCAGGCCGTTATTGAGCAGGTATTGGACCGGCTGTCCCGCCGCCAGCGCCGCACCGTTGAGCGCCACGGCCTGGTCCAGTACATCGAACAACGGCTGCATGGCATAGACGCCGTGAATGCCGAAGAACCACAGCAGCGAATTCATCAGCGTCACAAACAACCCAGTGCTGTAAGGCGATTGCAACGCATCGAGCACCTGAGGCCCCTGCAATTGCGCCACGTAGGGAATCAGCAACAGCAACGTCAGTATCATCACCAGTGACAACGCCGTGATCGCGCCAGGGATCACCATGTTGATGGTGCCCTTGAGGTTATGCCCAACCAGGTCTTCGTTGACCAGACGTGTCCAGCGAAAACGGTGCAGCCAGGCAATGGCCGGCACATTGATCAAGGGCGAAGCGATGGCAATAAACAGCAGGAAGGTGGCCGACGCCCGGGGATACTCGCGCAATACGAACGTGGCAACCACCACGTGGGCCAGGCACAGGAAGGCGACCGGCAGCTGTGGCAGGCGATGCTGGATCGCCAACATGTAACCGATGGAGGCCGCAACCAGCAAGGGAATCACCGAGCTGATCTGGTTGTGCAACCCCGCCAGGAAACTCACTACCTGAGGGGCGAACCCCAACGCCTGGGCGCACTCGGACAGGATCAGGAATCCGGCGGATACCAACAAACACGGCAGTATCCACAACAACCCCTCGCGAATCGCACGCAACGACTCGGTGCTGGCCAAGACCGCCAGGCGCTGGGTAAGGAAAAGTTTGAACAGCGTTTGCGCCATGAGCCGTCCTCTGCCCGTCACCTATTGCCGCTGGAAGCCAGGGCTGGAAACACACGCTAACGCTACACGCCCTGAGTGCAGGAGCAAAAGACTTTTGCCAAGCCGCACCGCGCTTCTTGGGATAAAACGCACGATAGCTGCACTTATTTCCCACCGAATTATCGAACTTTCTGACTTGAAGCAACCCCTAAGGCTATCTGAGTCGGTATCATCCGCGTCTGTCTGCGTGTTAAAGGATGTTACAACTTGCAAACCAGCAGGTACGCAGTCAGGGAATCAGGCCTGGAACGACAACAGGCACAAAGGAGAGAGCTTCACTATGCAAGACAAGCGGTCAAGCAACATGCGTCCCCTATTTGTCACCATTTTGCTGTGGTTGTGCAGTGTGGTGCTGCTGTTTGTAATCAAGAATGTCATTGAGCTGTTCACCGGGCCTGTCGCTGAAACCTGGGTTGACCTGGCATTGGTGCTAGTCGCTTACCTGATGTTCTTCTTGCTGGCGCCGTTGCAGAACTGGATGCGACGCAGAGCCCGCAAACGTGCGCGCCTTCACCCCAGCGCGCACTCAGGCGATTCCAAGTCCCGTCCTTCGCACTAAGGGCACATCCTTGTCAGCACCCAGCGATACTTACCAGCTCGCCTTGGACAGGTTTTTGCGCGATCAGCCACACATCGCCGCTGAGCTGGACAACCTCAACCCGTTGGCCGCCCAGGCCAGGGGGGAAACCCTGGCGCAGTATCGCGCCGAGCGCTTGCACGAAGCGTTCGAAGCCCACGCGGAGCAGCAACACCTGTTCGCCTGGGAACTGACCCTTAAACTGACGGCCGACTCCACCGAAACCTTCGAGGCCCAGCGCCGCGAAGTGCATAAAGAAGTCGCACAGATGGCCGGTATGGACTGGGTGGAGTATTGCCAGCTGCATGGCCTGGCGGTTTGACCTTTACCCTACAAGTACCAGCGTGGCCGGCTACAGGCCATCACTTGGCGCAATTCGGCGACTGTTACGGTTCGACGCTGCGGATCTATCGCCAACGCCGAATGTAATGCCGGCCAGCAGTGCCTGGGTAATTGCGCGGGCCGGGCCAGCCGGTCAGTGAAAGAGCGTGCGCCGATGCGCTGGCCACTAGCCAGCTCATACACAATGCAAGCCATGCCGTATACGTCCGCAGCGCCGCTCAGCGCACCGCCGTCCAGTAACTCCGGGGCCGCGTAGGCGGGTGTCCAGGCATTGAAACGAGTACGGCTGACACTTGGCAAACCCATCGCCTCCTGCGTCTGAGCATGCCCCAGGCCAAAATCGAACAAACATACGCCCTCCTCTCCCACCATGACGTTGGCGGGTTTCACATCGCCATGCAGGACGTTCTTCTGGTGGATGTAGGCCAAAGCATCCAGCAACTGCAGCGCGATGGGTTGCAGTTCCTGCCAGGGCAAACCATAGGGGCACTCCAGCAGCAGCCGGTCGAGGGTCACCCCTTGCAGCAGCTCCATGGTGAAAAACGCAATTTTGCTGTGGGTGTCGACCTCAAAGGAAAACACCCGTACCACACGGTCATGTCGCAGGCTGCGAGCCAACGCAAACTCGCCGTACAACAGCACATGCGCGTCGGGGCACTGGGAAATGGACTCGCCCAGCAGCTTAAGTGCCACCCTGGAGCAAGGCTGGCCCAATTGCTCATGCAACAGATCGCGCGCGCGGTACACCACACCCATGCCGCCGCTGCCCAGGACGTGCTCAAGGTGATAACGCCCTGCCAGCAGACGGGATGGTGCGACCGCCAGGTTCAAGGTTGCACCACAACTGCGGTCAGGTCATCTCGCACCGGCCTGCGCAACGCCCCGGCGAATAATTGTTCCACCGCCTGCCGGGGCGTTCTCCTGCTCAACGCCCGTCCCACCTCGACATGGCTGAGGGTCTGATACAGGCCATCGCTGCACAGCAGGAATACATCCCCAGGGCGAGTACTGAGCTCCAATACCTCAAGGTCCAAACGCGAGCGCGCACCAACGGCGCGGGTCAAGGCCCTGGCATCGGGGTGCGCCTGGGCTTGCGCCACGCTGATATGACGCTCGTCCATGAGGCGCCGCAGCAGCGAGTGATCCTTGGACAACTGGTACAAGTTCTGGCCCCGCCATAGATAGCAGCGACTGTCTCCAGCCCAGACACAGGCCGCCCGCCCGTTCTCCAACAGCAAGGCAACCACGGTACTGCCCATCGTCGCGCCATCATTTGTGTCGGGCTCTGTCCACGCGCGCCGCAATCGCTGGTTAACGCCTTGCAAACTTTCCCGAACGGCATTGATCCGTTGATGGAGGTTGCCATGAGCCGGCACTGAAGCCAGGTGGCTGACCACCCAACGACTGGCGACATCACCGTGCCGATAGCCGCCCATTCCGTCCGCCACAGCCCAGCAACCGCCATGCGGGTTGTCCAGAAACGCATCTTCATTACGCAGTCGCGCCTGCCCTCGCTGGGTGCGCCCGGCACTGCGCCAATGGGCGCCGGCCTGGCTCACAGTTGCTCCGGCAATCGAAAGGTGCGCCATGTGTCCATATCAAACGGCCCTGGCGTGCGCTGGCTGGTCAGCAGGTAATTGGCGCGCAGACCGGCGAGGTCTGCCTTGAAAATCTGCATATTTGCACCACTTGCGGGTTCTTTCTGCAGCAGATCGAAAAACCGGAACAGCGACCAGGCCCCTGCGTTTTTCTCGATGCCCAACGGGCGCTGCTCCGTACCTCTGTCCAGCACAAGGCTGCTGCGCCCATTCTCTGCCTCGGTGGGCCAATGAAACGGCATGGGCGTGATCGGGCCGTGCCGATATTCCAACTGCTGGTCGCCAAACCGCAGTACGGCTCGGCTGACCGATTGGTCCAGGCTGTAGGGCGCCAAGGTAAATCGCACAGATAACTCCCCCGAGTCCTCGCTGAAAAAGCCGCGGCGGATTACCTGGGTTTTCGTCAGTTGGTCCAGCAGCGAGCGCGAAACCGGCAAACTCTGGCCATCCAACCCACGCAACCTGTAGCGGCTGCCATCGGCGCTGATGAAAGGCCGAAGATATCCCTCATAAAAACGTGCCATTACCCCCTGCGGCTTGAAGAACTCCTGAAAATCATGCAGCGCAACATCACTGCTTGCATGGGCATTGAATGGATAACGTCGGCGAAGGGCCTTGGCATAAAGGCTATGTACGTCGCTTTGATACCGTTGATTGACATGCACATACGCCTGCTCCAGCAAATGCCGCCAACTGTCGTCGGCCACGCCCTCGAACCAACCGGCAAGCGGCAGCGGCAGACGCGCAGCAGCATCACGCAAATTGCCCAGTACATCCTGCTGCCCCTCCATACGCTGTCGAGCCCGCAGGAAGGCCGCCTGTTCTGGCGCACTGTCACGGTTCAATGCCGTGAGTTGCAGGTGCAGCTCACCGAGCAAACGCAACGCCTGGGCCAGCTCTGCGCCGGGGTTGTGCTGCTCATCGAGCAACTGATGCAAGGGTTCAAACCGCTGCTGCAATGCCCGCCGTGGCGCATCGTCAAAAACCGACTGCCCATCCGTCAACGTCGCCTTGGCCAGCCCTGCCAGCTCTCCCGAATGCTGGGACACCTTATCCAGCAGCACATGGCCTGGCAGCAAACGAGTGTTTTCCCGCAACTGCTGCAATAGCCGAATCAACGGGGACTGTGCCGAGGTCAGGCTCATGAGCTGGTCGGCATCCTGGCGCAGGCTGTCAGTCTGTTGCAGCCTGACTCGTCCGAGTACGTCGCTCCAGGCATCGGCATACTCACTGAAGTAGCGTTGCTGCAGTTCTGCCATCAACCGCCGCAGATCCTGTGGCCCCAGGTCGGTGCCCTGCCCCAGCACCCAATTATCCTGAGCGATGGCATTGACCAGCCTCGGGCCCTGCGCCTCAAAGTACTGCACATATCTTTTTGTATAGAAACCGGGAACAGGCGGGTCGATCGTGGCAAATACCTTACCCTCGGCCAGGCGCAACGGTTCCAGGTTGCGCGCTTGTTCGCGCAATACTCGATACACGCCATCGGCCAAAGATTCCCCTCTCAGCACTTCGCGGGCCTGGGCCACTCGTTCATCGTTGAGCGGTGTGACAAACGGCCGTTCAAGCAGCCGTGCCAAGTGCTCTCCCAGACGCTTCTGCGTGGGCATATCCCCGGAAAAACGCACCGACCAAAGGCCTGTCACATGCTGTGCCAGCCAGATGGCGTCACGGCGCTCGCGCAGATTGAGCATCAAATACGCACGCAGGTTATCCAATAACCGTTCGCGGTCCCCCAGGCTTGCGTCTATCTGTTCTTCAAGCTGCGCGGTTATCCAGACCAGCAGTTGCTGTTGCAGCGCCTGCTCATAAGCCTGGTCTACCCAGGCACGACTCACCTCGCCCTGATACAGGCCGAGGCGCTCGACCAAGCGCACATCCTGCGCCGCCGGAAACACCCGGGTCGCCGCCAACCGCGCATCCAACAGCCCCAACAACGCCGGGCTTTCATCGTTTTGAGCCCCTGTGGCCGGCATCGTCTGGGCGACCAATGCCGCCAGTTGGACCAGGCGTAGCTGGTTGACGCTGTAGCTGTACATCCACAGGCCACCGACACCGCCAAGAATCAGCGCGACTGTCATCGCTTGCAGGCCCTGGCGCTGACGGATGCGCTGCTGCTCCTGGGCTTGCAGGCTGGCAAGACCGGCTTCGGCAAAGATCACCTGGCTGAACAGCCCCCTCACAAAACGTGCATGCCTGTCATCGGCACAGGTCAGGAAGAACCCTCGCAAACCATTGATGGGTTGGTAGCGATGAGCAGAAAAGGCCATTTCAGCGAACAGGCTTACACGCTCACCGACGCGTGCCGCCTGTTGGGGAAACTCCAGGATCTGACCACGACGTTCAACGTTGCCCTCCTGGTGCAGTCGCGCAATCAGCTCACCGTTCAAACGCTGCAACAATCCCTCGACGGCCTCGTGCACCTGAGTAATTTCAGCCATGCCGCTGCCGACGTCCAGTGGCTGCCCCAGCAGACTGTCGGCACTTTCCCCATGGGGTGAATCAAAGAACTCAGCGAATCCCGGCAATCGATCGGCCTGGGTCAACACCAGATAGATCGGCACATCCACATGTAGCGTTTGCCGGATCTCCTGCAAGCGCGCGTGCACACGACGGGCATGGTGATCCAGGTCGTACTCGCTGGTGTTGAGCAACGTGTCTACCGACAGCGCCACCACCACGCCGTTGAGCGGGCGCACCCGGCGGCGCCACCTGAGGAGATTCAGCAGGGTGGCCCAGCCTGCGGCATCCACTGCACTGTCAGGTTGGGTCAGATAGCGCCCCGGGGTGTCGACGAGTACGCCTTCGTCGGCGAAATACCACTCGCAATGAGCACTGCTGCTCGTCGGTCGCCTGTCAGCGTGTTCAGGCGATAACTGCAAGCCGGCTGCCGCCAGCAGCTGCGTCTTGCCACTGCCCGGCTCACCAATCAACAGGTACCAGGGCAACTCATGGCGCCAACGCGCGCTGCGCTCTCCATAACGGCTGGAGGTTTTCAGCAGGTGAACCGCATCCTTGAACCGAGTGCGTACGCAGCGGTATTCGTTCTCCACACGTGTCGACGGCTGCTGGCGGGGCTGGCGCTCAGACCGTGGACGCCGGGCGGCACGACCACCGCCGGCAAGGACCATCACCAACCCCCAAAGCAGAAACACGACACTGATGGTGACCAGGCGAGCCGTCGCGCCCTGCCAAACAGGCTGATCATTCACCGCCAGCAGCGGCCCCCAAAACCACACCACTGCCGCACACGAAAGCGCCAGCAACAGGCTCCAAACCCAAATCCGGCCCAGCACGGCGCCCACACCCTTGAAGAATGCGCTCATTCTTTGCTCCCTGCGTTTACAAGGACGTGCGGATCAAATCCGACGCCGAAAATTGAAGCGGTTGCAGCGCGTTCGCGCGCTCCTTGCTCAGCACCCAGGCAAATCCTGTGTACATTGCCAGCAAGCAAACCAGGGTGAAGATGACCAACCAGGTAACGGGAACAACGCACAACCCCGTACGCCGGCTCGCCCCGTGCATCGCGGGTACGGGTGGCGCCGGCGACGGCTCCCCGCGTACGTGCCGGATCTGGCGATACAAGGCATCGCGAACACCCTCCAGTTGCGACATGCCGCGCTCCATCACTCGGTATTTGCCCTCGAACCCCAGGGATAGGCACAGGTAAAGCAGCTCCAGCATCGGCAGGTTCTTCACCGGGTCGCGTGATAGACGCTCCAGCAGTTGGAAAACTTTTTCGCCCCCGAAGGTTTCGTTATGAAAGCGGCTCAACAGGCTAACCTTCGACCATTCACTCTGTGCCCCCCACGCCGTAGTAACAACCGCCTCATCGATCACACTGCACAACACATAACGCGCCGACATGACTTGGCTGCTTTCAACACCGCCCTGCAAGGCGCGGGTTTCGAATTGAGTCACCGTCAATGACAATCGGTCGTTGAGCGTGCCCAGGTCTTCGCGACCAGAGCAGACCCTGAGCGCCACGATCTCGGACAACACCGCCCAAGCCGCAGCCACCAGCGGGTTGAGCCCAGCCTTGAAGCTCGACGCATCGAGCATACGGCCGGCATAGATCATGCGATCTTCCAGCTGCTCATAGCGTGGCGGCGATGGGAAGTCCGTCAATGCCCCCTGTGCAGGCCCATGACCCTCGCGGTCGAGCAGGACGGTTCTTTCATCCTGTGTGTACTCACTGTCCATGGCATTCAATTCCTGATGGCCCAAAAGTTGAGTTCAAGCCCGGCGAAGTCACCGCCTACGTGGAACGCGAAACCGCCCGACTGCTGCAATTGCGCGATCTCGGGGGCACTCATATCGAGGATGAAGTAGGTCTTGCCGGCATGAAACGGAATCTGCCGCGGCGCCACTGGCAGCGGCTTGACCTTGATACCGGCCAGGTGCAGGTTGACCAACTCACGTATGCGCTCTACCGGCCCGACTTTCAGGTGTGCCGGCAGGCGCTGGCGCAGTTCCTCTGCCTCACACTGCGCGGTGGCTGCCAGGATGAACGTGGCCGTGCCGAGCAATTTCAACTCGTTGACCGGGCAGACCAGAACGCCGTACTGGCGTGGTTGCAATGTCAATTCGATCGCATGTTGCTCAAGCACCACCGACAGGACGGCGCGTAGGCGCTCCATCAACCCACGAAAACTGGCGCCCTGGTCGCTGTGTCGATAATGCACGTCCAGCTGCGCGCGTTTACTGTCACAGGCGAACGTTGATAGCTCGCCGAGCATCGACACCAACAGGCGGAACAGCGCTTCGGGTCGAACCTGGGCCTGGCTCAGGCAGTGCCGCAGCGCAAGTTCGGTACGATTGATCACCTGCAGCATCAGGAAATCACCGAGTTGTGTGCTTGCAGCCGTGCTCTCGCCACGAATGCGCGCCGCGATGGCATCGCCGCGGCTGGCAAGCAGACCGACGACTTCGTTAAGGCACGACGCCAAGTAGCCATGCTCCTGCACGAAAATGAAGGTCGGGATGAACGCGGTATCCAGGCTCACGCCCCCTTCACCGCTGACGTCCAGTACCTGGGCAACCTTGAGTTTGACGAAGCTCTGATCACCCGCCTGCTCGCCCAATACAAGGCGTAAGTCGGGCCGTGCGCAGCTGATTCGGCAACGCGCATCTACACCCAGGTTGGAGTCTCCCACTTCCACTTCGCATCGCAGGTAACGCGCCAGAACATCGCTCTGTTCAGGCTGGCGGACCTCAAGGTGATTGCCGCTGGCCAGGGGCAGTGCCAGGTAAATGCCCTGCCTGCCCGCATCAGTTGGCACCTGCAACACCAGCGGTTCCATAGCGGCACTCAAATCAAACAAGCTACCGTCCGGCAAGACGCCACTCGCCTGGTTGACCACCAGCTTGCCCAGCTTTAGGTATTGCTCATTCAATTCCAGCGTAAGGAAGCCCCAGGCATCACTGCCCAACAGGCGCGTCTGGTTGAGTTGCTGCTGGTAATAGCGGTCGTTGTGCTGCAAGTGCTGTGGCCGCAGCAACATGCCTTCTTGCCAGATCACTTTATGAACAGGCATCTCAGCGCACCTCCATCCCGGCGAGCGAGTCGACGACGCGTATACCGTCCTGGTCCAGCACCAGATCGGCACGGTTGCGCTGGTGCATAGTCACGGGGATCAACTGCCGCCATTGAACGTGCGGCAAGTCTCGGTAAGCCGCCAACACCCCTACAAAACGACTGTCGGGACCGATACGGAGTTTGAGCGCCAGGTGGTCACCTGGACGCAGCTCGACTTCTTCACTGCTTACCCAGTCCTTTGCCAGCAATTGCTGCGCCTTGTCATACAGGCTGAAGAAGTCGGCATGTTCGAAGGCTACGCCATGGCGCAGTTCGATCAACTGCACCACCACGGGAGAGGGGCGACCGTGCAGGTCAGGGTTGACGTGCTCGTTGGCGGTCAACACAACGTCCAGCTTGGTCAGCGTGGAAAAAGGCGATACGGCGCTGCAACCCGCCAAGAAACCAAACAAAAGCAACACCAAAGCACGGGTAGCTCGATACATGAATATCATCCTGAAAAATCAATGTGCAGGGAGGAGATCAGGCGCACCTGTTCTTCATAGGCCGTGGCGAAATCGCCGTTCAACGGGCGATCGTTCAACGGCCCTTGCGCCACCAAACGCTGGTAGTGACGCTGGTAAGCACGCCAACGCGCGCCATCGGTGAAAAATCGTGGCGGCTTGCCCTGAGATTCAAAGCACCAGGCCAAATGGTTCGGCTCGAAGGCCGTGTACACCTTGTTCACGGTGCTGCGACACGCAGCCTGCAGCGCGACCTGATGTACCTGCAGCTCCCGATGAGCCAGACCAATCGCCCGCGAGGCGGGCATTTGGCCCAAAGCCCCTGTATCCAGCAGTGCGGATAACGCCGCGTTGGTGTCGCTGAACATTTTCAAGGGGTTCTGGGCTGCGCCCTGACTGTCGAACGACGACCTCCCCCATTCGTGATGCAACTCTTCACGCGTGCGCAGGGCTTGTTGCAGCCCCTGGATCGTCAAGCGAAACAAGCCCGCCACCTTGATCGCCAACACCTCCCTGGCCGCTGGATCGAGTGCGTCGAGCCCCACGCCCAAGGCCGCCGCGAACTGTGACCAGAACACTTCATCAGTCGAGGGTGCCATTGCACTAACGTGCACCGCAGCAACCTCTACCCCGGGTTCTGCCCGGCGCGGGAATGTCACATGCTCCCTATCGGTCCCGTGGCGTTCGGCCCACACCCCTTGCTCATCAACGGCCTCGCTCAATGCTGCCAGGTCATCCGAGATGGCCTGCTGCTGGTGCTCCAGGTCCAGCGCGTGCAGAGGGTCCAGGGACAGGAAGGCATCATCGGGAATCGGTACTGCCACACTGGCACGCAGCTCGCCGCAAGGTCGTGCGGGTTGCAACAAACGCGCACGTAGCACCAACGCCCCAAGTTCGAATACATCGCCATCATTGATCAATCGCGCCTGCCCCTTGCGCAGGCGTTCAGCACTGCCTGCCACGCCAATACCGTTGCGGCTGATATCAGTCAGGAAATAGCGTCCCTCACGGTAACCGACTAATCCATGGTGACTGGAGAGCACGCGGCTGGGGTCGGGTATCACCCAGTCACATCCGGGGCCGCGGCCAATCACGCCGCCCACTGCGTCAAATACTTTGTGGGCCGAGGGTTCGGCGCTGGCGCTGTCGACCGTACAGACCTCAAACACAAGCTGCATCGTCATGATCCCTCTATTCATCGGCCACGAATAATTGCCTGTGGGTCACCCAGAGGACGGTACTCGGCATCATCGAACACGTAGTTGGCGTTACAGCCACCCAGCAAACACAACACAAGCAACACGGCGTGCCATGGACGGTCAGGCATCAGGTTTCTCCCACAGTAAAAATCAAGTGCACCACTAGCATTTCCCCCTGGCATCGCCGACGAGGATATTCAAGCGTGCAAGACGGTAAAGCAGCGTGCGTCGGGCAACCCCTAGCTCCCGCGCGGTACGGGTGCGATTGCCATGGTTCTTGTGCAAGCAATCGAGCAGGAACACTCGCTCTACTCGTTCCATGCGCTGGCGCAGCGTCACATCGTCGCTCGCGGCCGGCGCCGCAGTCGGTGGCAACGCCAGGTGCTCCGGCAAGATCACGCCGGCGTCACACAACAACACGGCACGCTCAACCATGCATTTAAGCTCGCGTACGTTGCCGGGAAAGGCGTGGCCGGACAGTTGATCAAGGGCCAGGGTGGACCAACCCACGGGAGACCTCTCCAGCGCCGCGCACGCCTCGTCAGTGAAATAGCGCGCCAGTTGCAGCAGGTCGCCGTCTCGCTCGCGCAGGGCCGGTAACGTGATCGGAAACTGCACGAGCCGGTAATAGAGGTCTTCGCGAAAGCGCCCCTCGGCGACCATCGCAGCGAGGTCGCGATGAGTGGCCGCAATGATCCGCACGTCGACCTTATGCGCCGCGCTGGCACCCAGCGGCCGGACCTCGCCCTCCTGCAAGGCCCGCAGCAATTTGGCTTGCAGTGCCAGCGGCATGTCGCCGATTTCATCCAGCAGCAATGTACCGCCGTGCGCGGCATCAAACAGACCCGCATGATTGCGCTCGGCCCCCGTGAACGCACCTTTGCGATAACCGAAGAGCTCGCTCTCAAGCAGCCCTTCAGGGAACGCTGCGCAGTTCTGCACGACGAAGGCTTTCTCCCGGCGCGGGCCGGCCGCATGAATGGCCCGAGCTACCACTTCCTTGCCGGTACCGGTCTCGCCGCACAGCAGTACGGTATACGGGGTATGCAGGACTTTACTGATCAAATGGCACGTCTGTTTCATCGCCGCACTGGAGCCAATCAATCCGTACTCCCTGGCCAATGGCTTGTTGCACCTGAGCCTTGAATCAACGTTGGGCTGCATACTGCGCAGTACCAGCAGCTGGTTCACGGCGAAGCTGCCCAACTGCGCCAGGGAGGTGGCGTAGCCTTGCAACTGGCCCGGCTGTTGCCGAGCGCACAGCAGCACACCGGCGACCCGCTCACCACGATTGAGCAACGGCACGCTCAACAGCGCCCGCCAGGGCTTCACCGGTACGGGCAGGAAATTAACGTCATGGCAACTGCTCTGCACATCTTCCAGGCTCAGGACAGCACCTTGGCTCAAGGTATGGTTCAACAGGGGTGGATGGTGCAGATCAGAATCTGCGACCGCGACGACCATCGATGCCGCCTCGGACAAATGTTGCGCAATCAGTTCAAGGCGGCCGGTCACTTCATTGAGCAGGTAAAACTGGCTGAGTTCGCACTGGCTCAGTTGTGCCACACCGGCGACGAGCGCGTCAGGCAGCGCCTGTTCATCACGGCACAACGCCAGGCGTGTAAAGCAGGCGGCCAGCGCATTGGCGTATACCAGTGGGTCGGACAATTCGCCTGGCAGGTCCACATTCATCATGATCATCAACCCCTGTGAAAATTGCCGGCAAGCGTAACCACGCCGTCGGCCTGTTCATGCGCCAGCCAGGTGGTCCAGCCCAGGCGGCAAAGCGTGTTTTCGCCGATGTGCAACGGTCTGACCTCGCCCGGCGCCAACGTCAGGCGCAGGTCGTATTCCAGAGGGTCGCGCAGGGTCAGTCGCACCAGCGCGCACAGCCGCTGGTACGCCTCAGCGATAGGCAGAAAATCATGGAAACGCTGCCAACCCAGCGCCGGAAGATGCACCCTGAACTTACCGCTGCGGTCAGCGATGCGATGCCCCAGGACAAGGTCCTGACCAAGGGCACTGTTGGCCCGCCCCAGATGATTGCATTGCAACTGGCTGACCTCGACCGTGCGCTCCACCCATTGCTCGATAAACAACGCGTCGTGCTTGAAGTAGTAACGCAGGACAGCCTCGAGCAGCGCAGCCGAGTGCACTCGCAAACTCAGCAGGCCCAGATAAGGCAGCAGGCGCTTGCAATCAAGCTGCGAAGCACTGCGAATTGCGCTGTCGCCCAGCCCCATCAAGGCAAACATCTGCTCGGAAAACCTGTCGTTAGCACCTGCCCGGAAACACGCCCGATAACGGTATTTGCGCCAGATCGGCAACATCAAGCGCTGCAGGCGGTGATGGAACAGATCAAGGAAATCCCGAGTCGGGTTGCCGCCCGAACGCTCTGCAAACGCTTGCTCGGCGTAAAACGCAGGCAGCGGCGAGCCGGCACCGAATAACCCCAATACGTTGAGACGCAAGCGAGCGCGCAAGGCCCCGTGCTCGCTGAAAAACTCCACGCGGTCGATATCGTGCGCGGCAAACCCAAAACCGGGGTTGGCCTGGAACTCCAATTGGTCATACAGCGCCTCGTCATCCAGCAGCGGATGGGCCTCGCGCAGTCGTTCGATGACCTGCACAATCGCCTGAAATAGCGTGTACTCACGAATCACACGGCAAAGTTGAGTCAAAACAGCGGTTGCTGCCCCATCCGGGATGGCCATAGGTACACGTCTCCTTGTGTGCTGATGACCCGCAACTCGTGATACGAATTGAGGCTGGCATAGAGTGCAAAGAACTGATTGAGAACAGAGGCGAATACAAACAGATCGCCCTGACCGACAAAGCCCTGGGGATCAACCGTCAGCTCGACCTGCAAGCCTCGAACAGGCAGCCCGCGGTGCAGACGGTCCACCGCCTCATGGCGAATGGAGCGCAAAGCGCTCAACCTTTTCTGACTGACCTTCAGCGCCTGTCGATCGTGATAGCGTGGCAAGTCGTAGGTTTGGAGTATCACTTTCAAGGCATTGATATCGGTCAACGACAGATAGTTGACCGACATATTGCTGATGAGCTTCCACAAAAAATCCTGGTCCAGTGGCGGCGCAAAGCTCGCGGTGGGTGTGGTGATGTTGCAAAACCCCAATGACTCCGGGGTCTGTTCCCCGGGCAGGCTGATTTCGCCTGCACGAAGTTGGCGCGGCAGGTTGCAATTGGTACAGGTCAGTTCGACCGACAGGGTTTCCTGGCCCTGTTCGCGGCGGCTGGGGAATCCCATCCAGGTATCAAGCCCGCCATGCTGTACCGACGAACGCTGGCGAATGCTGTAACTGGAGGGGGCCGCCGTAGCCTCGTGATCGCAGTCATGTTCGAACGACTCGAACGGCACATAGGTCTGATAGCCCAACCCGCCGGGGCGCCACCCGGTGACCTGGTCCACGGAAAACACACTGGCATTGCCCGGCGTATATTCCCCAGGTACCAACAGGTACTCATCCTGTTTACCGTCCAGGCGAATGGGGATCGCATCCTGTTTGAACAGGTTGACGATGGGCGTGCAATACAGCTTCACGTTGTCCAGGGTTGGACGCAGGGGATCACGGCCCTGGGTGTGAAGTTCGAAGCGCATCACCATGCCATGCGCCTCCCGGAGCAGCTCGTCAGGCAGCGTGTGCACCACGTTCAGCCCTTCGACGTCGACAAACAGGTATTTCTCGGGAAAAGCGAAGTACTCCTGCAGATGCCGATAACCATCAAAGGTATTCTGCGGATAAGGAATCAGCGCCTGCTCCGGGGAAAACCCCACTGGCTGGACCTGGCCGGCACTGAGGCGCAGCGTTACAGGTTGCCCGTCGCGGGTCCTCACCAGTACACCCTCGTGATCCAGCAGCGACAGGCAGATACTGTCGACATGGCGCAACAGGCTGAGGTACAGGCCCTGACTGATGTAGTGGTCGCCAGCCAAGTGCAGCCTCAGCGAATCAAATGCCAACTCACTGAAGTTACCTTGGGTACTCATGGTCAGTTGCAACTCCAGCCAGGCTCCCTCGCCCTGGCAGCGGTATTCCAGGCCACTGAGTTGCAGGGGCATGATGTCGGTGGCATAGCATGTGCGGAACCGGCAACGCTCACCCTTGATGGGAGCGCTTTCCACGGCGGTGTCCCGGGCCACTCGAACACTGGGGCCGGCACGTTTCAAGGGGTCGAATTGCAGGATGCTGAAGGCCGGTGTTGGCCGCATGTAATGGGGCCATAACAAGTGCATCAACGAATGCGTCAGCTCCGGCAGTTCGTCATCCAGCTTTTGTCGCAGGCGAGCGGTCAGAAATGCAACCCCCTCCAGTAAACGCTCGACATCCGGGTCCTGGCCGGCCTCAGCAAGAAACGGCGCCAGAGCTGGATTGCGCTCGGAAAAACGCCGCCCTTGTTGGCGCAGCGCGCTGAGTTCACTTTGAAAGTAGCGGTTAAACGTCATGGACGAAAACCTCTACCCGCCCGGCTTGCGCAAGACGGGCCTGAAACACGACCGGTTGCAGGACGCCGTCGATAACTCGCTCAGCTTCAATTGCAAATGCCAGGACCAGGGACCCACGCACATCGGGCAACAGCCTGACATGCACATTCGCCAGTCGCGGTTCGTAGGCCTGGATAAAACGCTCGATATGCAGCCGCGACTGAGTCAATGATTCATGCAGGCTCAGTCGCATGTCGTTGAGATCAGGCAAACCATAATCAGCCAGTGTCTGGACACTGCCCGCACGTGTGCTGAGCATTTTCCCCAGATGTGCGGCGATGGACGCCACAGGACACCCTCGAGTCGATGCACCGTATTCAAGACGCTCGAAAAGGCTGTTGTGCTGAATCATGCCCTGGCCTCTGCTCATTCTTTATCGAGCTTGCCAACCAGGGACAAGGTGAAGTCTGCCCCCATGTACTTGAAATGCGGGCGCACTGTCACGTTGACGCGGTACCAGCCTGGCTCGCCCTCGACATCACTGACGACGATGCGCGCGGCACGCAGTGGGCGCCGTCCACGCACTTCGGCGCTGGGGTTTTCCTGGTCCGCCACATATTGGCGAACCCACTTGTTGAGTTCCTGCTCAAGGTCCGTGCGCTCTTTCCAAGCGCCCAACTGTTCGCGTTGCAGAACCTTGAGGTAATGGGCCAGGCGGTTGACCACCATCATGTAGGGCAATTGGGTGCCCAAGCGGTAATTCAGTTCTGCCGCCCTGCCTTCTTCACTGATGCCAAAGGATTTGGGCTTTTGCACGGAGCTGGCGGAAAAGAACGCTGCATTGTCGCTGCCCTTGCGCATGGTCAAGGCGATGAACCCTTCTTGCGCCAGCTCGTATTCGCGCCGATCCGATACCAGCACTTCAGTAGGGATCTTGGTTTCAATCTCGCCCATGCTCTGGAAGTGATGCAGTGGGAGGTCCTCGACGGCCCCGCCGCTTTGCGGCCCGATGATATTCGGGCACCAGCGAAAGCGAGCGAAACTGTCTGTCAGGCGTGTGGCAAAGGCATAGGCGGTATTGCCCCACAGGTAATGCTCGTGGCTGTTAACCACGTTTTCCTGATACGCAAAGGTCTTGACTGGGCACTCAAGGGGGTCATACGGGGTGCGCAACAGAAAGCGCGGGACAGTAAGGCCAATGTAACGGGCGTCTTCGCTCTGGCGAAAGCTTTGCCATTTGGCAAACTGCGGCCCTTCGAAATGATCCCGCAGGTCTTTCAGGTCGGGCAGCCCGGTGAAGCTTTCCAAGCCAAAGAAACTCGGCCCCGCCGCAGCAATAAAGGGGGCGTGAGCCATGCTGGCGACGCTGGAGGCGTATTGCATCAGCTTTACATCGGGCGCACTGGGCGAGAGAAAATAATTGGCAATGATCGCACCCACCGGCTGCCCACCGAACTGACCGTATTCAGCGCTGTAAACATGCTTGTAAAGCCCGGACTGAGTGATTTCCGAGGAATCCTCGAAATCATCCAGCAGGTCTTCGCGTGAGACATTCAACAGCTCGATCTTGATGTTCTCGCGAAAATTGGTGCGGTCGACCAGCAACTGCAACCCCCGCCAGGAAGCTTCCAGCGCCTGGAAGTCGGGATGGTGCAGGATCTCATCCATTTGCTGGCTGAGCTTGGTATCGATTTCGGCGATCATCCGGTCGACCAGGCGTTTCTTTACCGGTTCGTCACGGTTGTGTGGCTTGAGCAGCTCCGCGATAAACGCCGATACGCCGCGCTTGGCGATGCCGTAAGCCTCGTCGTCGGCGCTCAGCAATGTCTGGGCGGTGATGTTGTCGAGGATGCTGCAGGTGTGGATAGTCTGTACCGATTGCAGCTCGTGTTGAATCGTGGTCATGGTATCAGTGTCCTTTTACTGAAAATGTCAGGCGTCTGGGCTGGGCAGCCCAAGCTCGGCCAGAACTCGTGCGCGGGAATCACCATGGGTCAATGCCTGCTCGATCGCCTTGCGAAAGCTTGGGGTGTTGCCCAATGGTCCCTTGAGCGCCACCAGTGCTTCACGCAGTGCCATCAGCTTTTGCAACTCCGGGATCTGCTCGACAAGATTCGCGGGATTGAAGTCTTTCATCGCGTTGATGCGAACCTGGATCGCCAGTTCTTCCACGTCGGCTTGATCCTGGAGGCGATTGGGTACGTTCAGCGTCAGGCTCACTGCTTGCTTGGCCAACACCTCGTCGAGGGTGTGCTTGTCGATACCGATGGGCTTGCGATCTTCCAGCTTGCGCAGGTCCGCACGTTGGGAAAAATCCCCCAGCACCAGCAGCTTCAACGGTAGCTCGACCTCTTCCTGGGCACCGCCGAGGGCGGGTTTGAAGGTAATATTGATACGTTCCTTGGGGGCTACCGAACCGTCTTTGGCCATGGTGCTTTTCCTTTTATTTAATGAGGCGCTATTGAAGTACTGCTTCCAGGTCGAAATGACACAACCGGCGATGCAGGGCATCCTTGCCGTCGCGTATGGCTTGGCTTTGAGGTAGCAGGTCGTAGCAGCGGTACAGGAGCTGAGCGACTTGCAGGGCCAACGCCGGCTCCCAACTTTCCAGGCCCGTGCGCTGTAATTGAAGATCGAGTTGCTCCAGCTGGATCCTGGCCAGCTCGTGTTTGCCGGCCGCCATGCACAGCCTGGCCAGCGCCAGGCGCCAATGAAAACGGCAGCGATCACTGACCGCGCCCTGCAAGCCTTGCTTGATCACACCCACCGCGGCTTTGAGCCCGTCCTTGCGCAGACAAGGCATTACCGCGTCCAACGCCGCGTCCCAGGGTTGGGTCGTCAGGTCGCTCACGACTTCACTGGGCGCAGGCTTGCGCACATGGCGCATCACGTGCAGCGCAATCCACTCGGCTGTCGCAGTGTCGGCAAAGGGGGTGCCGTCGTCGAAGCGGTACTCCGTCAGGTTTGGCAGGCGCTGCAGCAGCAGCGCGAAATGTATCTCCAGTTCGGCCATGGCCAGGTCCGCGTGCAAGCCGTCCAGACACTCCCAGGCCATGCGCAAACCATCGAACCAGAACAACGCACCGGCCAGACTGACTTCCAGTTCGAAAAGCACATCGGCGTAATGGCCTTGGCTCAAGCGCTCCTGATAACGCTTGAGCTTGTCGGCGGCCAATGGGCGCAGCGCGGTTATGCGTTCACTGTTGGCGTCGGGGTAGTTGACGAGCATCAGCCACGCCAAGGTTCGGCCCAGGCGCAAAGCCCGCAGGTCGGTGGCGTTCTGGCGCAACCACCAGGCGCATAAAGGCCGGGCCTGTTCCTGTAATGAGCGCAGTAATTTGTGCGCCTCTTTTTCGCTGTTGACCGATTGCTCGGGGGTGGGCAACTGGACCGCCGCTTGCCTCACGCCGGGAATAGCACCCGCGCCCCCATCAGCTTCTGGCGCCCCTTGCGCGGCATCGGCCAGGCGCTCCGCCAATTGCCGTCGAATCGGCAGCAGCACGGGAGCATCACTCCCCAGATGTTGGGCCCATAGTTGGTCCAGATGTTCGAGGTGTTCCAGCAACGCTTGAAATAAAGGCTGTTGATCATTGAGCGAGATTTTTTTTGCAAACGCTTGCTCAAGGCGCGACACCAACCAGCCAAACGCTGCAACGCGGGTACGCAGTTTGCCAGGGTAGACGTGCACCCAATGGTGCTCGCAGAGCTCACGCAGCACACCGAGGCCGGCCAGCAATCCAGCCAATGAATCACGCTGATACAAGGCCCAGGTCAACCAGCAGGCGACACGCAGATCCTTGGAGTGCTCACGCAGCAGGCATTCGCTGATTTCGCTGACCCGCTGCCAATCCGGCAGCCCATTGCCATGAACCGACTGCGCTTTGCCAAGTTCGCCTTCCAGCGCTTCGAACTCGTTGGAAAAGCGCATATCAATACCCACGAAACTACCTGGCGAACAGGCTGCTCGTGCAAGTAGCAAATAATAGGCATACAGTTCTTTTGAATGACTCATTTTCGGCCGCACACAACCATCCAAGGCAAAATAGGCAAACTTAACGCCATTAAAGTACGTATCAGAGAGCCCTTAAGTTCCGTTCAAACATATCGAGACACAGGAACCTTAGCCATGCATAAACCAATCAGCAAGCGACGGACCGAAACTTAAGAAACATCCTACGCACCGCTATAATCTTGGCCTGCGCAGCTATTTGCGCACACATTCGAGTAACAACAACTCTGTTAGCTCGGCCGGCCGTGTACTTCACCCTAAAAACACGTGAGCAACTAAGTGCGCATTGATGCGCAACCTTTATAACTAAAAACAGCCCATAGCCCTGAATAAAAAACCAATACGCAGCCCATCAAACATCGCTCGCCCTTATTTCATTGAACTTCACACTTTCAGGCACGCTTCTTGTTATAGGTTATAGGCACCTACCCGTTCAGCCATTTCGCTGTTCGGCAAAACCTACTCAACCCGGCAAGGAAACCAATCATGCCAACACCCGCGTACCTCTCCATCACCGGAGTCAAACAAGGTTTGATCACGGCAGGCACATTTACTCAGGACTCGGTAGGCAACATTTATCAGGAAGGTCATGAGGATCAGATACTGGTCCAGGCATTTGCCCATCAGGTGATCATTCCTCGCGATCCGCAATCGGGCCAGCCGACAGGTCAGCGCGTGCACAAGCCGCTGATGATCAGCAAGGTTTTCGATAAATCGTCACCGCTGCTGTTCAGCGCCCTGACCAGCGGTGAAGAAGTCTCCTGCCGCCTCGAATGGCTACGCACCTCGTCCGCCGGAACCCAGGAGCACTACTTCACCATTGAACTGGAGGGTGCGACTATCGTGGACATCCAGTCACGCATGCCCAACTGCCAGGACCCCGACAACGCCCACTTCACTCATCTGGAGGATGTGCACTTCACCTATCGCAAGATCATCTGGACTCACGAAGTGGCCGGAACTTCCGGCTCGGACGACTGGCGCAGCCCAGTGGCCGGCTAACCACGGCTAGAGCGGGAACAGCTGCCAGGGAAGGCGCCGTTCCTGCTGGCCGGTTACACCATCGCCAATGGGTGCTTACGCTTGGGCGCTGCGAACACACGATCGATAGCGTCCAGGTCATGTTCATCCAACACCAGCTTCGCAGCTGCGGCGTTGAGTCGGATGTGTTCAGGTGTGACCGCCTTGGGGATTGCGATGACACCCTCCTGGCGCAGGACCCACGCCAGCGATACCTGGGCCGGTGTGACCTCATGGCGACGTGCGATCTGCTTGAGGGTCGGGCTCGACAGCAGCTCACCACCCTGGGCGATGGGACAATAAGCCATCAGTGGTAAATGATGCTGTTGCCACCATGGCAACAGGTCGAACTCGATCCCGCGCTCTTCAATGTTGTAGAGCACTTGATTGGTCGCACATGCAGGGGATGCGAGCTCCTGCAGGTCTGCCACATCGAAGTTGGAAACACCCCAGCGGCCGATTTTGCCGGCCTCGCGCAAACGCTCGAACGCTTCGACAGTTTCTTCAAGTGGGTACTGGCCGCGCCAGTGCAACAGATACAAATCAATGTAATCGGTGCCAAGGCGCTGAAGGCTGGCTTCGCAGGCGCGAGGCACCCCCTTTTGGCTGGCGTTATGCGGATAGACCTTGCTGACCAGAAATACCTGGTCGCGCTTGCCACGAATCGCCTCTGCGACCACCTCTTCGGCACCGCCGTCGCCATACATCTCGGCGGTATCGATGAGCGTCAGGCCCTCATCTATACCCAGTTGCAGCGCAGCAACTTCGGCGCGGCGCCGGCTTGGGTCTTCGCCCATGCGCCAGGTCCCCTGGCCGATGACAGGGACGGGAACACCGGCCAGATCAATGGTACGCATGACAACCTCCTGGTGAGTGTGCTGATTAACAATGTGGCATTGAGCGGACAAAAGGGTTCAATCGCAGTATGGTTGCCCTTTCGCCAGTCGCCAGGAATCACCGGTAATGCTGTTTGTCGTCATGCTCGGGGGCAAGCATCCACGGGCAAAAATCGAAGTACACGATGTAGTGTTCGCCGTGGCGGATACGTTGCAGGCCAGCTACCCGCAATTGCGCGACGCCTGGTTTGGCAGCCCCAAGGGTGTGCACATCGACTCATGGATGGCGGTCGACGGCGTCGACGGCTGGAAAGTTGAACTGAGCCATCTGGCGCCTCATGGCGACGCGCCCCGCCTGTACTTCATCAACCTCGGGGGCTATGAAGCCCATAGTTTCGGCGAGGCCCATCACTACCTGCTGGTAGTCGCTCGTAACAAACAGCAGGCCATGAGCCAGGGCAAGCAGCAGATGCTGCGCCACTGGTCCCAGGCCCACACCGACGGCGTGCTGGATATTGACGACTGCCTGCCGATCGACTTGGTGGACGGCCGTTACATCCACCTGGTGCAGGGGCCGCACCAACCGATCGTGCAGCGCAACGACTACATCGTGTTGCCTTGAACCGCCACGCTGAAAAAGGCAGGACTGAACAACAGCGGAACTTTGCCAGGAAATAACCGCCTGAATCCGGTACGCTCACCGTTTTTTACTCTAGGAGTTATTCCCCATGGCCAAAGCCACCGCCCGTCACATCCTCGTTTCCACTGAAGACAAGTGCAACGAACTCAAGGCCCAAATCGAAGGCGGCGCTGATTTCGCAGAAATCGCCAAAGCCAATTCGTCCTGCCCATCCAGCCGCCAGGGCGGTGACCTGGGTTCGTTCGGCCCAGGCCAAATGGTCAAGGAATTCGACACTGTCGTATTCAGCGCCCCGGTCAATACCGTGCAGGGCCCGGTGAAAACCCAGTTCGGTTATCACCTGCTGGAAGTCACCAGCCGCCAGGATTGATTCAATCGGCGCAGATGCGATAAACAACGGCCCGCCCTTTGGCGGGCCGTTGTGCATGTGATGACTGGCGATGCCCAGGCCGTTAGCGTACAAATCCCTATTCTTCTTAACCCGGCGTTCAAGGCTGATAATGCGATTGGCTTTTTCATCTCTGCTCTGCTCCACCCTGGCCCTGCTGATGGCCAGCACTGCGGCGATCGCGGCCCCGCAAACCTACCTGACGGTTTACGGCGAGCCCGCCAAGTACCCCGCCGGTTTCAGCCACTTCGACTATGCCAACCCCAACGCGCCCAAGGGCGGCAGCCTGCGGCGCTCGGCGCTGGAGGTCGGGCGGTTTGATCATGTGCTGCCGTATATCGACAAAGGTATTGGCGTGTCTCAGGTCGACGGCTGGGTGTATGCGCCCCTGGCGCTGCGCTCGCTGGATGAGCCCTACACCGTTTATGGCCTGGTTGCAGAAAAAATGGAGCGCGCCGACGACGGCCTGTCGCTACGTTTCTACCTCAATCCCAAGGCGCGTTTCGCCGACGGTACCCCGATTACAGCCGAAGACGTGCGCTACAGCTTCGATCTGCTGATGACCCAAGGCAGCCTGCGCTTTCGCACGTTGTTTGCCGACGTCAAGCACGTCGAAGTCGAAGGCGAGCGTCAGGTACGCTTCGACTTCTCCAGCAACGACAACCGCACCCTGCCCCTGGATATCGCCACCTTGCCGGTGTTCCCGGAGCATTGGTGGAAGACCCGCGACTTTGCCAATGGCGGCGGCTACGAAGCCCCGCTGGGCAGCGGCCCGTACAAGGTCAGCAAGATCGACTCCGGCAGCACCATCACCTTTACCCGCGATCCGGATTGGTGGGGCAAGGATTTGCCGGTCAGCCGTGGCCTGTACAACTTCGATCACCTGAGCCTGGAATACTTCGGCGACACCGAAGTGGCGCGCCAGGTGCTGCGCGGCGGCGCCTACGACTTCAACCGTGAATTCTCCGCCACCGGCTATTCCATCGGCTACAACGGCCCGGCGCTGGACGATGGTCGCCTGCAGCGCGCACACCTGGCCAAAGAGATGCCGCAACCGGCCCAAGGCTATGTGTTCAACGTGCAGAAGCCGATTTTCAAAGATCGCCGCGTGCGCCAGGCCTTGGCGATGCTGTGGGATTTCGAATGGGCCAACCGGCAAATGATGCGCAACCTGTACATCCGCCAGCAAAGCTACTTTTCCAACAGCCCGCTGGCGGCCAGCCAATTGCCGACCCAGGAAGAACTGGCGATCCTGGAACCGTTGCGCGGACAAATCCCGGATGAAGTGTTTACCCAGGTATTCAAGGCCCCGGTCACCGACGGCAGCGGCATGATCCGCGATAAACAACTGCAAGCCCTGGCACTGCTTGAGGACGCTGGCTGGAAACCGGTGGGTGACAAACTCGTCAACGCCCAGGGCGAGCCGCTGGAGTTCACCTTCCTCAACGTCCAGAACGGGCTTGAGCGCCTGTTGCTGCCCTACAAGCGCAACCTGGCGCAGATCGGCATCACCCTCAATATCCGCCGCATCGACTCGTCGCAGTACGTGAACCGCCTGATGGCCCGTGACTACGACATGATCGTCACCGGTTTTCCGGTCACCACCTCGCCCGGCATGGAGCTGTACAACTACTTCGGCTCCGCCGCTGCGTTCGATCCGGGCGCCAACAACTACATCGCACTCAAGGATCCGGCCGTCGATACGCTGATCAACGGTTTGGTGAAGGCCGACACCCAGGCGCAGATGCTCACCTACGCCCACGCCCTGGACCGTGTGCTGCAATGGAATTACCTGTGGATCCCCAACTATTACCCCCCGGGCACCTCCGCCGCGTGGTGGAACCGTTTCGGCCGCCCGGCGATCGAGGCGAAGAATGACGAAGCCCTGGAAACCTGGTGGGAAGTCAGCCCCACGCCACTGACTAACGAGCAAATGCAGGCCGAGCTGAAAAAACGCGGAGGAGCCCGTTGATGTTTGCCTATATCGTACGGCGCCTGCTGCTGATCATCCCGACGCTGGTGATCATCCTGCTGGTGAACTTCGTGATCGTGCAGGCCGCGCCCGGCGGGCCGGTGGAACAGGCCATTGCCCATCTGCAAGGCATTGGCGGCGGCGGTGTAGCGGGCGCATCCGGCGAAGGTATCAGCGGCTCCCGGGCCAGTCGTGGCCTGGACCCGAAGCTGATCAAGGACATCGAAAAACAATACGGCTTCGATAAGTCCGCACCGGAACGCCTGTGGCTGATGCTCAAGAACTACGCCCAGCTGGACTTCGGCAACAGTTTCTTTCGCGGCGCGACGGTGACCGACCTGATCCTGGAAAAGATGCCAGTTACCATTTCCCTTGGCCTGTGGGCGACGCTGATCACCTACCTGGTGTCGATACCCTTGGGGATACGCAAGGCCGTGCGCCATGGCAGCAGCTTTGACATGTGGAGCAGCACGGCCATCGTGATCGGTTACGCGATGCCGGCGTTCCTGTTTGCGATGTTTCTGATTGTGGTATTCGCCGGCGGTACGTCGCTGAACTGGTTCCCGGTGCGCGGGCTGGTGTCGGAAAACTTTGCCGAACTGAGCACCGTGGGCAAGGTTGCCGACTATTTCTGGCACCTGGTTTTGCCGGTGACGGCGCTGGTGATCGGCGGGTTTGCCACCTTGACCATCCTCACCAAGAACTCGTTCCTCAATGAGATTACCCGCCAGTACGTGGTGACCGCCCGTGCCAAGGGCCTGAGCGAACGCTGGGTGCTGTACGGCCATGTGTTTCGCAATGCCATGCTGCTGGTGATCTCGGGGATTCCCCAAGCGTTTATCAGCGTATTTTTTGCCGGCTCACTGCTGATCGAAGTGATCTTCTCCCTCGACGGCCTGGGCCGCATGAGCTACGAGGCGGCAGTGTCCCGTGACTACCCGGTGGTATTCGGCTCGCTGTTTATCTTCACCCTGTTCGGCCTTTTGATAAAACTCATCGGTGACCTCTGCTACACCCTGGTGGACCCGCGTATCGACTTTGCTGCGAGGAACGCCTGATGCTTGACCTGTCTCCCGTTGCGCGTCGGCGTTTCGAACGCTTCAAGAAAAACCGGCGTGGCTGGTGGTCGCTGTGGTTGTTTATCGGCCTGTTTATCCTGACGCTGGGCGGCGAGTTGATCGCCAATGACAAACCCTTGGTGCTCAGCTTCAAGAACGAACTGTATTTTCCGGTGTTCAAGCGCTACACCGAACAGCAGTTCGGCGGGCAGCTGCCGTTCCAGGCGGATTACCGCAGTGACTATGTGCAAAAGCTGATCAAGCAGGACGGCGGCTGGATGCTGTTCCCGCCGATTCCCTTTAGCGACGACACCCCCAATTATGAGCTGACCCGCCCTGCCCCGAGCCCACCGTCGGCGGTGAACTGGCTGGGCACCGATGACCAGTCCCGCGATGTGCTGGCGCGGGTGATCTTCGGCGCAAGGGTGTCGATCCTGTTTGCCCTGGCCCTGACCGCCATCAGCGCCGCCATCGGCATTGCCGCCGGGGCGTTGCAGGGTTACTACGGCGGCTGGGTGGATTTGCTCGGGCAGCGCATTCTGGAGGTGTGGTCCGGCCTGCCGGTGCTGTACTTGCTGATTATCCTGTCGGGGTTCGTCGAGCCGAATTTCTGGTGGTTGCTGGGGATCATGGCGCTGTTTTCCTGGCTGGCGCTGGTGGATGTGGTGCGCGCCGAGTTCCTGCGCGGGCGCAACCTGGAGTACGTCAAGGCCGCGCGCGCCCTGGGCCTGGGCGACGCCAAGATCATTCGCCGGCATATCCTGCCCAATGCCATGACCGCGACGCTGAGCTATCTGCCGTTTATCTTGACCGGGGCGATATCCACCTTGAGCGCCCTGGATTTCCTCGGCTTCGGTATGCCGGCTGGCAGCGCGTCCCTGGGTGAGCTGATCGCCCAGGGCAAGCAGAACCTGCAAGCCCCCTGGCTGGGCCTGACCGCGTTTTTCACCTTGGCGCTGATCCTGTCGTTGCTGGTGTTTATCGGCGAGGCGTTGCGTGACGCCTTCGACCCTCGCTCATGAGTAATTGCCTATGAACCTGATCGAAATCCGCGACCTGTGCGTCGCGTTCAGCGGCCAGACCGTGGTACGCAATCTGAGCCTGGATGTGCGCCCCGGCGAGTGCCTGGCGCTGGTGGGTGAGTCGGGCTCGGGCAAGTCAGTGACCGCCCATTCAATCCTGCAACTGCTGCCGCAAGCCGGTACCGAAACCACGGGCTCGATCAAGTATCGTGGCCAGGAGTTGATCGGTGCAGCGCCGTCTACCCTGCAAAAACTGCGCGGTAACCGAATTGCGATGATCTTCCAGGAGCCGATGACGTCCCTGAACCCGTTGCACAGCATCGAAAAGCAAATCGGCGAAACCCTGCTGCTGCACAAGGGCCTGGGCGGCAAGCAGGCGCGGGCGCGGATTCTCGAACTGCTGGAGCTGGTGGGTATCCAGAAACCCCAGGAACGGCTCAAGGCCTACCCGCATCAGTTGTCCGGCGGCCAGCGCCAGCGGGTGATGATCGCCATGGCCCTGGCCTGCGAGCCGGAGTTGCTGATTGCCGACGAGCCCACCACCGCGCTGGACGTGACCGTGCAGCGCAAGATCCTGCTGCTGCTCAAGTCTTTGCAGCAACGCCTGGGCATGTCGCTGCTGCTGATCAGCCATGACCTTAACCTGGTGCGCAGTATCGCCCAGCGGGTCTGCGTGATGCGCGCCGGGGAAATTGTCGAGCAGGCTGACTGCCAGACCTTGTTCACGGCCCCACAGCACCCTTACAGCCGCCTGCTGCTGGACGCCGAGCCCACGGGCGATGCGCTGTGCAGCGATGCGCGCGAGACGGTGTTGCAAGTAGACAACCTCAACGTCGATTTCCCCGTGGGCGGCGGGTTGTTTCGGCGCAAGACCTACCTGCGTGCGGTCGACGGCATCAGCCTCAGCGTGCAGCGCGGCAAGACCCTGGGGATTGTCGGTGAGTCCGGCTCAGGCAAATCGACGTTGGGCCAGGCGATCCTGCGTTTGCTTGACTCCACCGGCAGCATCCGCTTCCAGGGTGAGGCTCTCGACCCGCTCAACCATCAGCAGATGCGCCCGTGGCGCAAGCAGATGCAGGTGGTGTTCCAGGACCCCTATGGCAGCCTCAGCCCGCGCATGTCGGTCGAGCAGATCATCAGCGAAGGCCTGGAAGTGCATGCGCCATGCAGCCTGGCCGAGCGCGATGCCCAGGTGATCCAGGTGCTCAAGGACGTGGGCCTCGACCCCGCCAGCCGGCATCGCTACCCCCATGAGTTTTCCGGTGGCCAGCGCCAACGCATCGCCATCGCCCGCGCCCTGGTGCTCAAACCGGCGCTGATGCTGCTCGACGAACCCACTTCGGCCTTGGACCGTACGGTGCAGAAACAAGTGGTGGCGTTGCTGCGTGAACTGCAGGACAAATATGGCCTGACTTATCTGTTTATCAGCCATGACCTGGCCGTGGTGCGCGCCATGGCCCATGACATGATCGTGGTCAAGGATGGCAAGGTAGTGGAGCGCGGTGCCAGTCATGATGTGTTTGATTCGCCCCAGCACCCCTATACCAAAGAACTGCTGGCTGCAGCGCACATCCCTTTGTGATGATCAACAGGACTCTGCCTCCATGAGTACCAGCCTCAAGGATTATCAACACGTTCGCGGCCTGGCCATTCAGTCGTTGTTCGAGATCATCGAGCAGTCCAGCGAAGGCACGGTCATCGTCGACCGCGACGCGAACATCGTGTGGATGAACGAGCGCTACGCCAGGCGTTTCGGCCTGCACAGCGCCGATGAGGCCATCGGCCAGCCCTGCGAGCAGGTGATTTCCAACAGCCTGTTGCGCCAGGTGGTGCACAACGACCGGCCGATCCTGCTGGATATCCAGGACACCCCCAAGGGCCCGCTGGTGGTGATGCGCCTGCCGATCCACGACGATGCCGGAGTGGTGATCGGTGCGATTGGCTTTGCGCTGTTCGATGAGTTGCGCAACCTGTCACCGCTGATCGAGCGCTACCTGAGCATGCAGCAAGAGCTGGCCTCGACGCGCTCGCTGCTGCGCTCGCGGCAAAGCAAATACAACTTCGCGCATTTTATCGGCACCAGCGCCGCCAGCCTGGAGGTCAAGCGCCGGGCGCGGCGCAGTGCGAGTGCCGAGTCGCCAGTGTTGCTGCTGGGGGAAACCGGCACCGGCAAAGAACTGCTCGCCCAGGCTATCCACGGTGCGTCACCGCGGGCGCACAAAGCCTTCGTGAGCATCAACAGCGCCGCGATTCCCCATGACCTGCTCGAAGCGGAGTTCTTCGGCACCGCCCCCGGCGCGTTTACCGGCGCCGACCGCAAGGGTCGCCCCGGCAAGTTCCAGATCGCCCAGGGCGGCACGCTGTTTCTCGATGAAATTGGCGACATGCCGCTGCCGCTGCAAAGCAAATTGCTGCGGGTGTTGCAGGAAAAGGAATTCGAACCGGTGGGCTCCAACGAGATGCTGCACAGCGATGTGCGGGTGATTGCCGCGACATCCATGGATCTGGAGGCAGCGATCAAACGTGGCGAGTTTCGTGCGGATTTGTATTACCGCCTCAACGTACTGCCGATCCAGGTACCGCCGTTGCGTGAGCGGCTGGAGGATATTCCGGCGTTGAGCGAGGCGATCCTCGAAGAGCTGCGCAGCCAGCACGAACTGGACCCTGAGGCGCTGGTGTTGCTCGCACAACATGCATGGCCGGGCAATATCCGTGAACTGCGCAATGTGCTGGAGCGGGCGGCGTTGCTCAGTGATGACCTGATGTTGAATGCCGCGCAGGTTCGTGCAGCGATTGGTACGTTCAGCCCAGTAGTCCGTGGCCCGGTGGGCGCGATCGAGGGTGAAACCTTTGCGGCGGCGCGGGAGCGGTTTGATCGGCAGGTGATTGGTGCGGCGTTGCAGGCGTGTACCGGGAATGTGGTAGAGGCCGCCAGGCAGTTGGGGCTTGGGCGGTCGACGCTGTACAAGAAAATGGTGGCGCTGGGGCTAACTCAGTCTCCATATTGAGACCCAATTCTCAATACAAAGACAATCCATTGTGAGAGGGGCTTGCTCCCGATAGCAGTGTGTCAGGCTGAGCATCTGTACCTGACCCACTGCTATCGGGAGCAAGCCCCCTCCCACATTAGGTATTTGTTTGTCTCGAAATAGAGATAAAACTTCAAAGTGCTGTTGAAAATCCTGAAAATATTGTTGTTTTTCAAATAGTTAATAACATGGCACGCATCTAGCTATAGCCCTCCCACCGCTTCACCCCACAACAATAACAATCCGATGGAGACACACCATGAGTGTGATCATTGCCCTGGCCGCGCTCGCGCTGCTGATGCTGGCTGCCTACCGTGGCTATAGCGTTATCCTGTTCGCTCCCATCGCCGCCCTGGGCGCGGTGCTGCTCACCGACCCATCAGCCGTCGCCCCTGCCTTTACCGGGGTGTTCATGGAAAAGATGGTCGGTTTTATCAAGCTGTATTTCCCGGTGTTCCTGCTCGGTGCGGTGTTCGGCAAGCTGATTGAGTTGTCGGGTTTCTCGCGCTCGATCGTGGCGGCTGCGATCCGCTTGCTCGGCACGCGCCAGGCAATGCTGGTGATCGTGCTGGTCTGCGCCCTGCTCACTTACGGCGGCGTATCGCTGTTCGTGGTGGTGTTTGCCGTGTACCCGTTCGCGGCGGAGATGTTCCGCCAGAGCAATATCCCCAAGCGCCTGATCCCGGCAACCATCGCCCTCGGCGCGTTCTCGTTCACCATGGACGCCCTGCCCGGCACGCCGCAGATCCAGAACATCATCCCCAGTACCTTCTTCAACACCACTGCCTGGGCGGCGCCGTGGCTGGGGCTGATCGGCACGATCTTCGTGTTTTGCACCGGTATGCTCTACCTGGCCCGCCAGCGCAACAAGGCCCAGCGGGCCGGGGAAGGTTATGGCACCGAGTTGCGTAACGAGCCGGAAACCGCCGAGAACCTCAGCCTGCCCAATCCCTGGATCGCGCTGTCGCCGTTGATTCTGGTCGGGGTAATGAACCTGCTGTTTACCCACTGGATCCCGCAGTGGTACGGCAAGACCCACAGCCTCAGCCTGCCAGGCATGAGCGCGCCGGTGACCACCGAAATCGCCAAGCTCACCGCGATCTGGGCGGTGCAGGCGGCGTTGCTGGTGGGGATTATCGTGGTACTGGTGTTCGGCTTCTCCGCGATCAAAAGCAAGCTGGCCGAAGGCAGTAAAAGTGCGGTCAGCGGCGCGCTGCTGGCGGCAATGAACACCGCCTCGGAATACGGCTTTGGCGCAGTAATCGCCTCGCTGCCAGGCTTTCTGGTACTGGCGGACTGGCTCAAGGGCATCCCCAACCCGCTGGTCAACGAAGCAATTACCGTGACCCTGCTGGCGGGCATCACCGGCTCGGCTTCCGGCGGCATGAGCATTGCCCTGGCGGCGATGTCCGAGAGCTTTATTTCAGCGGCCCATGCGGCCAATATCCCTCTTGAAGTGCTGCACCGGGTCGCGGCCATGGCCAGCGGCGGCATGGACACCCTGCCCCACAACGGCGCGGTGATCACGCTGCTGGCGGTCACCGGCTTGACCCACCGCGAAGCCTACAAGGACATTTTCGGCATCACGATTATCAAGACCCTCGCGGTGTTCGTGGTGATCGGTACTTTCTATGCCACCGGCATTGTGTGAGGTTTTCATGACGACTTTGAATGGCAAGACCGCCCTGGTCACCGGCTCCACCAGCGGCATCGGCTTAGGGATAGCATTGAGCCTGGCCAAGGCCGGCGCCAACCTGATTCTCAACGGCTTTGGCGACGCCAGCGCGGTGATCGCCCAGGTGCAGGCGTTTGGTGGCAAGGTCGGGCATCACCCGGCGGATGTCAGCGACCCGGCGCAGATCGCCGACATGCTCGCCTACGCCGAGCGCGAGTTCGGTGGCGTGGATATTCTGGTCAACAATGCCGGCATCCAGCATGTGGCGGCGGTGGAAGACTTCCCGGTGGAGCGCTGGGATTCGATTATCGCGATCAACCTGTCCTCGGTGTTCCACAGTACACGTTTGAGCCTGCCGGGCATGAAGGCCAAGGGCTGGGGGCGTATCGTCAATATCGCCTCGGTGCACGGCCAGGTCGGCTCAGTGGGCAAGGCTGCCTACGTGGCGGCCAAGCATGGCGTGATCGGCCTGACCAAGGTGGTGGGCCTGGAAACCGCCACCAGCAATGTGACCTGCAATGCGATCTGCCCGGGCTGGGTGCTGACGCCGCTGGTGCAGAAGCAGATTGATGATCGCGTGGCCAGTGGGATCGACCCGCAACAGGCGCAGCAGGATTTGCTGGCTGAAAAGCAGCCGTCCCTGGAGTTTGTGACGCCGTCGCAGCTGGGTGAGCTGGTGCTGTTTTTGTGCAGCGAAGCTGGCGCCCAAGTGCGCGGTGCGGCGTGGAATATCGACGGTGGCTGGCTGGCCCAATAACCCCCCCAGACACCGGAGATCAAAATGTGGGAGGGGGCTTGCTCCCGATAGCAATGTGTCAGGGTAAACATCTGTAACTGAACCACCGCTATCGGGAGCAAGCCCCCTCCCACATTGGAACGCTATTGTTTGGAAGACCGATACTAGAACAAGAGATTTCGCTATGTCCGACATCCTCTGGCAACCCTCGCCCGAACGCATCGCCAACACACGGATGGACCAGTTCCGCCGCTTCATCAACCAACGCCACGGCCTGCACCTCCACGACTACCCTGCTCTGCACCAATGGAGCATCGACCAGCGCCCGGACTTCTGGCAGGCGATTGTGGCGTTCTTCGACGTGCAGTTTCGCAGCCCGCCCAGCGTCACACTGATCGAAGACATCGAGATGCCCAGCGCCCAATGGTTTCCCGGCGCCACCCTGAACTTTGCCGAACACCTGTTGCGCCGCCGCGACAATCATCCTGCGGTGGTGGCTGTCAGCGAAGACGGCCAACGTGAACAACTGAGCTATGCGCAACTGGCGGAACATGTTGCCGGCCTGCAAAAAAGCTTGCGGGCAGCCGGGGTGGGCATGGGTGACCGGGTGGCCGCGTGCATGCCCAACACCTGGCAAACCCTGGTGGGTATGCTTGCCACTACCAGCCTCGGCGCGATCTGGTCATGCTCTTCGCCGGATTTCGGCACCCAGGGCGTCATCGATCGATTCGGCCAGATCGAACCCAAAGTGCTGATTACCTGCGCCGGCTACCGCTATGCAGGCAAAAACATCGACCAGAGCGCCAAGCTCAATGAAATCCTTGCGCGCCTGCCCTCCCTGCAACAGCTGATCATCGTGCCGTACGCCCGGCCTCAGGCACAGGTCGACGATTATCTGAGCCAAGCCCGTGTCACGCTGTGGGACGACTTCTATCAGGCCGGCGGCGTGCCCGAATTTGTCGCAGTGCCGTTCGAACATCCGCTGTATATCCTCTATTCCAGCGGCACCACCGGCATCCCCAAATGCATTATCCATGGCACCGGCGGCGTGCTGCTCACCCACCTCAAGGAACACGGCCTGCACGCCGACCTGAGCCGCGAGGACTGCCTGTTCTACTACACCACCTGCGGCTGGATGATGTGGAACTGGCTGGTGTCGGTGCTGGCGATGGGCGCCACGGCGGTGCTGTATGACGGCTCACCGTTCCACCCCGGCCCCGAGCGTTTGATCGACTTGATCGATGCGGAAAAAATCAGTGTATTCGGCACCAGCCCGAAATTCCTCGCTACCTTGGAGAAAGCCGGGTTGCGGCCACGCCTGAGCCACGACCTGAGCAGCCTCAAAGGCCTGATTTCCACCGGCTCGCCGCTGTCACCCCAGAGCTACGACTATGTGTACCGCGAGATCAAGAACGAGCTGTGCCTGTCGTCGATGTCCGGTGGCACCGATATCGTCTCCTGCTTCGTGATCGGCAACCCGGTGCTGCCGGTGCGACGCGGTGAAATGCAGTGCAAGAGCCTGGCCATGGCCATCGAGGTGTGGGACGACCAGGGCCGGCCGCTGATCGGGGAAAAAGGCGAACTGGTTTGCACCCGGCACTTTCCGGCCATGCCCATTGGGCTGTGGAACGACCCGCACCAGCACAAGCTGCGCGCCTCCTATTTCAGCCAGTTCCCCGGCGTATGGGCCCAGGGTGATTATGCTGAGCAGCGGGCCAATGGCAGCCTGCTGATTCATGGGCGCTCAGACGCGGTGCTCAACCCTGGCGGCGTACGCATCGGCACCGCCGAGATATACCGCCAAGTGGAAAAAGTCCCACAGGTGCTGGAAAGCCTCGCCATCGGCCAACGCTGGCAGGACGATGTACGTGTGGTGCTGTTTGTGCGCCTCGATGACGGCGTCGAGCTGGATGAAGCGCTGCAACAGCAGATCCGCCAGGTGATCCGCGCCAACACCACGCCGCGCCACGTACCGGCCAAGATCCTCGCTGTCACGGATATCCCGCGCACCATCAGCGGCAAGATCGTGGAGTTGGCGGTGCGCAACGTGGTACATGGGGAGCCGGTAAAGAACACCGATGCCCTCGCCAATCCCGAAGCACTGGAGCAGTTTCGCCGACGCCCTGAACTGGATTTTTAGATGAAAGGTTTCAGCGCTGAACCGCTGTTTTGAAGAAAAGCCGTCAATGCGTGCTATTTTTCCGGGGTAGTCATCCATTGATGATCCTTGGGACAATGGATGTGGTTATTTTTCAAAGCGTCGTGCTCAGGGCTTTCTTTCATGAATGGAACATCCACCGGTAGCGAAGCCGCTGCATTGATCAAGCGGCTGGACTGGGCGCAAAGCCCCCTCGGTGAGGCCACTGATTGGCCGCAGAGCCTGCGCACCGCCGTCGATATCGTCGTGCATTCGCCGATGCCGATGGTGCTGTTGTGGGGCCCGCAACTCATACAACTGTATAACGATGGCTTCGCCCAACTGGTGGGCAACAAGCACCCCGGCGCCCTGGGCCAACCTGCGCACCAGACCTGGCCGGAGCTGCAAAGCTTCGCCGCGCCGGTGTACGACGCGGTGCTCGGCGGCCAGGTGCGCACCTTCAGCGAGCAGCGTTTTGTCTTGCAACGCGAATGTCGCGACACCGAAATCTGGCTCGACCTGACCTACAGCCCGGTGCGCGACGAAAGTGGCCAGGTGGCAGGCATCCTGGTCACCGCCATCGAAACCAATGAACGGCGCAGCAAAACCCTGGAACTGCAGCAGCGTTCCGAAGCGAGCCTCAAGGCCCAGCACAACACCGAGCAGCGCCTGCAACTGGCACTGGCGGCGACCGATGCCGTGGGCACCTGGGACTGGGACATCGGTGAAGATCACTTTATCGCCGATGCACATTTCGCCTACCTGCACGGTGTCGACCCGAGTGACGCCGGCCTGCTGCCCATCAGCGCCTATCTGCTCGGCGTGCATCCCGAAGACCGTGGCATGGTCACGCGCAGCATCAAGCATTGCATCACGTTCGGCACTGAATACGCCGAGGAGTACCGCCTGCTGCAAGCCGACGGTCAGGTGCGCTGGGTGTTTGCCCGTGGCCGCTGCTACAAGGACCAACAAGGCCGACCCGCACGCTTCCTCGGTGCCGCGCTGGACCTCACCGAGCGCAAGCACACCGAACAGGCGCTGCGCCAGAGCCAGACCGAGCTGCAACTGATCATCAACGCCATGCCGGTGTTGATCGGCTACGTGGACCATGAGCAGCGCTTTCGCCTGAACAACAGCGCCTACCTCGACTGGTACGGCAAGACGCCCCAGGAGCTGTACGGCAAGACCATCCGCGAAGTGCTCGGTGATGAGGTGTATGCCGGACGAATAGACAAGATCGAAGCGGCCCTGAACGGCAAGGCGTGCAGCTTCATGACCCTCACGCCCCATCGCGACGGCCGCCCGCGCCACGCGTTGATGAAATACCTGCCGCGCTTCAGCAATGACGGTTCGGTGAACGGCTTCTACATTTTTGTGATCGACGAGACCGAACGCAAACTCACCGAGGAAGCCCTGCGTCATCTCAACGAGAACCTCGAAGAGCGCGTGGCCCAGCGTACCCAGGCGCTGGCCGAGGCCAACCAGCGCCTGCAGAACGAGATGTTCGAGCGTGAACGCGCCGAAGACGCCCTGCGCCATGCGCAGAAGATGGAAGCGGTGGGCCAGCTCACCGGCGGTATTGCCCATGACTTCAACAATATGCTCACCGGCATCATCGGCAGCCTGGACCTGATGCAGCGCTATATTGCCGCCGGGCGCAGCGATGAGATTGGCCGCTTTGCCGATGCCGCCGTATCCTCGGCCCATCGCGCCGCCGCCCTTACCCACCGCCTGCTGGCGTTTTCGCGGCGCCAGTCGCTGGACCGCCGCCCCATCGACCCCAACCAGCTGGTGGCATCCCTGGAAGATCTGTTTCAGCGCACCAAGGGCGCGCATATCGCGCTCAAGGTGCAACTGGGCAAGGACATCTGGCCGGTGAACACCGACGCCAGCCAATTGGAAAACGCCCTGCTCAACCTGGTGATCAACGCCCGCGACGCCATGCCCGACGGCGGCGAGTTGCTGATCGAAACCGCCAACAGCTACCTGGACGGCACCGACATCACCACCCTGGAGCCGGTCAAGGCCGGCGACTACGTAATGCTCGGCGTGAGCGACAACGGCAGCGGCATGGCGCCGAAAATTCTCGCCAAGGCATTCGACCCGTTCTTCACCACCAAGCCTATCGGCCAAGGCACCGGCCTTGGGCTGTCGATGATTTACGGCTTTGCCCAGCAGTCCGGTGGCCATGTAACGATCCAGAGCGAACCGGGCCAGGGCACCTGCGTGCGCCTGTACCTACCGCGCCTGTACGGCACCGCACTGGAAAGCGACCTGCCCGTCAGCCTCACCGAAGCCCCGGTGGCCCTGGCCGGTGAAGCCGTGGTGGTGGTCGAGGACGACCCCGCAGTGCGCATGTTGGTGGTCAACGTCCTCGATGAACTGGGCTATACCGCGCACCAGGCGGCCGACGCCCGTGCCGCGCTGCCGCTGCTGGAGTCGGATTTGCGCGTGGATTTGCTGGTGACCGACGTCGGCCTGCCGGGCATGAACGGCCGGCAACTGGCGGAAATCGCGCGCCAGCATCGCCCCGGCCTGCGGGTGTTGTTCATGACCGGTTATGCCGAGAAAGCCGCTGAGCGCCAGGGCTTTTTGGAAGACGGCATGGACATGGTCGCCAAGCCCTTTTCGATCGACCTGCTGGCCACCAAAATCCGCAGCATGATCGGCGGCGAGGCCTGAGTTCAGGCATAATCGCGCGCCGTCGCACACCTGGTAGAGATCAATGAAAGCCCAAGCCCGTCATATCCTGGTGAAAACCAGCGAAGAAGCCGAACAACTCAAGCAGCGCATTGCCAAGGGTGAAGCCTTTGACGTGCTGGCCAAGAAGTACTCCACCTGCCCGTCGGGCAAGCGTGGCGGCGATCTGGGCGAAGTGCGGCCCGGGCAGATGGTGGGCGCGATTGATGCGGTGATCTTCAAGAAGCCGGTGAAGGTGGTGCACGGGCCGATCAAGAGCAAGTTTGGCTATCACCTGGTGCAGGTGTTTTACCGGGATTGATGGGATTGCCTTTTAGCCCCCTCCCACAGTTGACCCTGTTCCAACTGAAGGAATGCAGTCTAATGTGGGAGGGGGCTTGCTCCCGATCCGCCGCAGGCGGCCATTCACCTCGGTATCAGCGCCCCCGGCAGCTGAATCACCCGACTCGCCAGCCGATGCCCCGCCAATGCAGCCTCTTGCGGCGAGCCACCTTTGAGCCGCCCGGCCAGATACGCCGCACTGAACGAATCTCCCGCCGCCGTAGTGTCCACCACCTTTTCCACCTTCAACGCCGGTACCGCAAAACGCTCTCCCGCACAGCGAATCAAACACGCATCCGCGCCACGCTTGAGCACCACTTCTGCAATCGATGGATAGGCCGCAAACACCTGCTCGCTGTCCTCATAGCCAAACAACGCGTGCTCGTCATCCTCGGTCAACAAGGCTATATCCACTTCGGCCAACACCCTGCGATAAGCCGCACGGGCCGCTTGCACATCAGCCCATAGCCGTGGCCGGTAATTGTTATCGAACACCACCTTGCCACCTCGGCGGCGGGTTTCGACCAGGGTGTCCAGCAAGCGCTCGCGCCCAACCTCGCCCAGCACCGCCAGGGTAATGCCGCTGAAATACACCACGTCATAGTCCGGCAACGCTGCCAGGATCGGCTCGGCCGCAGGCGTGGTAAAGCAGTCACGCACGGCCGCTTCGTTGCGCCAGTAAAGAAACTTGCGCTCGCCATTGGCGTCGGTCTGGATGCAGTACAAACCCGGCAGACGCCCGGGCAGGCGCTGGACCATGCCCAGGCCAAGGCCCTCGGTTTGCCACTGCTGGCACATGGCGTCGCTGAAACTGTCATCGCCCAAGGCGGTGACGTAGTCGACGCTGGCGCACTCGCCCAGCTCACGGCGCAGGTACACCGCCGTGTTCAGGGTGTCGCCGCCGAAGCTCTGGTGCAGGCTGCCGTCGGCGCGGTGTTGCAGTTCGATCATGCATTCGCCGATAAGGGCGATGCGGGGTTGGGTGGTCATGGCTGCTGTCTCGGTGGGGCTGATGGCCTCATCGGGGGCAAGCCCCCTCCCACATTTGGAATGCATTCCCCTGTGGGAGGGGGCTTGCCCCCGATAGGTGCGACTCGGTCTAGAAACAGGTACGCAGCGACTCGACCACCTGCAACTGCTCATCCACCAGACAACCCACCTGCCATTTGTCGAAGGTCAGGCAGGGATGGGACGTGCCAAACGAAATGATGTCGCCAATGCGCAACTCAACACCCGGCGCTACGGTCATGAACGCATGTTGGTCCATCACCGCGGTGACCTTGCACGCGCTCACATCATCACCGTGCGCCGGGACGATCCCGGCCTTGTAGCGCTTGAGCGGCACCGGCAAGCCGGCGTCATAGGCCACGTCACGCTTACCCAGGGCAACCACCGCAAACCCCGGCTCCGGCAGCGACTGCACGTGCGCCCAGACTTCCATCGCCGGGCGCAGGCCCTCGTTGAGGTCGCTGCGTCGGTCGAGCACGCAGCATTGCGCGTCTTTGTAGATGCCATGGTCGTGGGCCACGTAGCTGCCTGGGCGCAACACACTGAGGAAACGACCGGCAGCGTTCTGCGCCTCGAACGACTCGGCGATCAGGTCGTACCAGGCCGAGCCCGACGCCGTGATGATCGGTTTGGGCAGGTCGAACAGGCCGCTGTCTTGCAGGTCCACCGCCAGGCGCACCAGGCTGGCAGCGAAGTCACGGATGCCGCTGATGGCGTGCTCGCCGTGGATCACCCCTTCGTAGCCTTCGATGCCGGTCAACGCCAATGCCGGTTGGGCCTTGATTGCCCGGGCCAGTTCACGCACTTCTTGCTCGCTGCGACAGCCACACCGGCCGCCGACCACGCCGTATTCGATCATCACGTTCAGACGCAGGCCGCGCGCGGCGAAGAACAGGCCCAGATCCGCGACGTTGTCCGGGTGATCAACCATGCAATGGAAGTCGAAATCCTGATCGGCCAGCAGGTCGGCGATCAGCGCCATGTTCGGCGCACCCACCAATTGGTTGGCCATCAGCACACGACGCACGCCACCGGCATAGGCGGCGCGGGTTTGTACGGCGTTGGCCAGGGTGATCCCCCAGGCACCGGCGGTGATCTGACGCTCGAACAGCGCAGGCATCATGCTGGTCTTGCCGTGGGGCGCCAGCTCGGCGCCGCTGTGGCTGACAAAGTCCTGCATCCAGCGAATATTGTGCTCCAGGGCGTCACGGTGCAGCACCAGCGCCGGCAGGCTGACATCGCGGACCAAATGGGCACCGACGGCGGCGGCACCTTTTTCAACGGCATTGAGGGCAGACATGGAAAACTCCTATTCGTTGATGCGCCGGGCCAGGCTGTTGGCGCTGTCGATCAGCACCCGGCGATAGTCGTGGTAGTGCTTGCTGGCATCGGCTCGCGGGGCAACGATGCACAGGGTCGCAATGCTGATGCCCTGGGCGTCCCGCACCGGGGCGGCGAAGCAATGGGTGAAGGTGTCGGCCACACTGTCGAAGGAAAAGAACCCATCGACGGTGGCCTGGCGGATCTGCGCCAGGAAGGTATCGAGCGGCAGGCGCAGGCCGTCCGGCAGGATGAAATCGTCGGGGTCGATCAGCTCGATGATCTGCTGGTCGCTCAAATGCCCCAGCAACAAACGCCCGGAAGCGGTCCACGGGATCGGCGCGTTTTCACCGATATCCGAAGAAATACGAAAATGCCGCTGGCCTTCGCGCATCAGCGCCACCGTGTACTTGCGCCCGTTGAGCAGGCACATCTGCGCGGTTTCGTGGGTCTGGCTGACGATTTCCTGCAGGGCGTGATCGGCCTCGCGGGTCAGGTCGAAGTGCCGCAGGTGCGCCTGGCCGAGGAAATACAACTGGCGCCCCAGATACACGTGACCGTCCTTGCCCACGGTTTCCAGAATGCGCCGCTCCAGCAGCGACGCGACCAATTCGTAGACCGTGGACTTGGGGCTGCCGATGCCGCTGGCAATGTCATTCGGGCGCAGGGGTTGGCCGATTTCCTTGAGAAAATCAAGGATATCGAACGCACGGTCCAGGCCTTTGGCGCGGCGTTTGATGGTGTCTTCGGTCATGGCAGTGATGGGTCCGGTCAAAGGTGTTTGCTGCACGGTGATCCCCTGTGGGAGCGGGCTTGCCCGCGATGACGGTGGGTCAGTGACAAAGGTGTTATCTGGCACTACGTCATCGCAGGCAAGCCAGCTCCCACATTGATCTTCAGTGATCTCAAGAGTGGGGGCATTCAGCCCTTTTTCTTGTAGGCCACGCAGTCGATCTCAACCTTGCAATCAACCATCATATTGGCCTGCACACAAGCCCGCGCCGGGGCGTGCTCGGGGGTGAAGTATTCGCCGAAGACCTTGTTGAAACTCCAGAAGTCCCGTGGATCTTCCAGCCACACGCCCACGCGCACAATATCCTTGAGCTCATAGCCGGCTTCTTCGAGGATCGCCACCACATTGCGCATGGTCTGCCGGGTTTGCTCGACGATGCCGCCACTGATGATTTCGCCATCCACCGCCGGCACCTGGCCCGACACATACAGCCAGCCATCGGCCTCCACCGCACGTGCGAACGGGCGTGGCTGGCCGCCACCTGCGGTGCTGCCGGTACCGTAACGAGTAATGCTCATAAAAGTTGCTCCTTGTTAAAAACGAATGTTCTTTAAAAATTCCGCCAGTCGCGGCGACTGCGGCCGCTCGAAGATGTCCTTCGCAGTGCCCTGCTCTTCAATGCGGCCCTGGTTCATGAAGACGATCTGGTCGGAGACTTCATAGGCAAAGCGCATTTCGTGGGTGACCAGCAACATGGTCATGCCCTCCTCCGCCAGCCCCTTGATCACGCTGAGCACTTCGCCTACCAGCTCCGGATCGAGGGCCGATGTGACCTCGTCGAACAGCATCAGACTGGGGTTCATGGCAATGGCGCGGGCAATCGCCACGCGCTGTTGCTGACCACCAGACAATTGGCCGGGAAAGTGGTTGCGCCGCTCCAGCAGGCCGACGCGGTCCAGCCACTTTTCGGCCAGGGCCACGGCTTCATCCTTGCCCATCTTCTTGACCTTGAGCAAGCCAAGGGTGACGTTTTGCAGCGCGGTCAGATGCGGGAACAGGTTGAATTGCTGGAACGCCATGCCGGTCATGGCGCGGTGCTGGGCAATCACCCGCTCCGGATGCCGTACGCGCTTGCCGCCGACCTCGCTGTAGCCAATGGACTCGCCGTCCAGGGTGATCTGCCCGCCCTGGAACTCCTCAAGCAAGTTCACGCAACGCAGCAAGGTGGTCTTGCCCGAGCCGCTGGAGCCGATCAGCGTCACCACATTGCCGCGCTGCATCGACAGATCGACACTCTTGAGCACTTCCACCTGGCCGTACTGTTTACGCAGGCCACGAATGTCCAGCAGCGCTGGTTTGGTTTGAGCTTGGTTCATGGCAAGGCCACCCGCTTTTCAATGTAGCGCCCGAATAATTCGATGGCGTAGTTGATGACAAAGAACATGAAACCGGCGAACAGGTAAAACTCCAGGGTCATGAAGGTGCGGGCGATCACCTGCTGGGTGCTGAGCAGCAATTCGGCCACGCCGATCACCGACAGCAAAGTGGACGCCTTGACGATTTCGGTAGAGGAATTGACCCAGGTCGGCAGGATCTGACGCAGGGCCTGGGGCAACAACACATAGCCCAACGACTGGTAAAACGTCAGGCCAATGGCCTTGCCCGCTTCCAGTTGCCCACGGGGAATGGCTTGCAGTGCACCGCGCACGATTTCTGACACGTGGGAGCCACAGAACAGGGTTAACCCGACCGCACCGGCCTGGAATGCACTGATTTTCCAGCCCAGGGCCGGGAGCATGTAGAAACACGCCAACACCAGCACGAACACCGGGGTGCCTCGGATCAGATCGACGTACAGACGAAACGGTGCACGCATCCAGAACTTGCCGTAGGTCAGGATCAACCCGGCGACGATACCGATCAGGGTGCCGAAGATAATCGCCAGTGCCGAGACCGACACACTGGCCTGGAAGCCGGCCCACAGGGTCTCGCGGGCGATCCACAATTCATGCAGCCAACTGGGGGATTCGTACATGCAAACCCTTCCTTAACGACGGATCGCCAGACGCTGCTCCAGGTAACGGAGCAGCATGGCAATCAGGTAACAGGCAGCCACATAGAGCGCGGTCGTAACCAGCCAGGTTTCAATCACCCGGTAGCTTTCAACGTTGATCTTGCGGGCGTAATAGGTCAGCTCCGGCACCGCGATCGCGGCGGCCAGGGACGTGTCCTTGAACAGCGAGATAAAGTTGTTCGACAGCGCCGGCAGCACGTTGCGCAGCATCACCGGCACGGTGATATAGGCGCGAATCCGCCATTCGCCAAGGCCGATCGCCAACCCCGCTTCACGCAAGCCCTTGGGAATATTCAACAGCCCGGCGCGGAATACTTCGGTCAGGTAGGCACCGGCGTACAGCGACAGGGTGACGATGAACGAAGGGATTTTGTCCAGGCGAATCCCCAGGGACGGTAAGGCGAAGTAGATCAACAGGATCAACACCAGGATCGGCGTATTGCGCACCACCGTCACATACACCGAAGCGAGGATGCGCAACGCGCGGTGCCTGGACAGCATGGCAAACGCCATCAGCAGGCCGATCACGCAGCCGATGGCAATCGACAGCAGGGCCAACTGCAGGCCCAGGCCGAGCCCCGCCAGCAAGGTGTCGAAATCACGCCAGACGGCGGCAAAATTCAACTGATAGTTCATGGTCGGCAATACCTGAGTGAGGCGCGCTCACGCACGCCCCGGCTGTTCCGGATCATTTGAATTCCACGGGAAAACCGATGGCCGGTTCTGGCAGGTCAACGCCGAACCACTGCTTGAAAGAAGCCTTGTAGGTGGGAAATTCCACACCGGTCATGGCTTCATGCAGCGCGGTGTTGACGAAGTTCAGCCAGTCCTGGTCGCCACGCTTGACCGCACACGCGTAGGTTTGCGGGCTCCAGGCGTAAGTGGGGCTGCGGTAGCGACCGGGGTTCTGCACCATCAGGTATTTGACCGAGGACTGATCGGTGGCAGCCGCGTCGGCGCGACCGGAGTTCACGGCCTGGTACATCAGGTCGACACTGTCGTACTGGTCGACCTTGGCTTTGAGCAGTGCCTGGTGCACCAGCTCTTCGGCGTACACGTTTTGCAGCACGGCCACGGTCACGTCATCGCCTGCGGCTTGAAGGTCTTCGATTTCCTTGTACTTGCTGTTGTTGGGCAACAGCAGGCCGACACCTTCGCGGTAGTACGGCAAAGTAAAAGCCACCTGCTGCGCACGACTGGCGGTGACGGTGATGAACTGGCAGCTCATGTCGACCTTGTCCGTCAGCAGGTTGGGAATGCGCGCATCGGATGACTGCACCACAAACTCGACCTTGCTCGGGTCATTGAACAAACCCTTGGCCACCATGCGGCCGATGTCGATATCAAACCCCTGCAATTTGCCATCCGCTCCCTGGAAGTGCCACGGCGCATTGGTACTGCCTGTACCCACGATCAGATGCCCGCGCTTGAGCACATCATCCAGCTTGCTGTCCGCCGCCTGCACCATGCTTGTGAAGGAAGCCGATGCGGCAACAAGAAAAACACACGCTTTGAATACGGAAGGTCGGTGATGCATGACAAGCACTCCAGGGGTTGTGTATTCCGTTATACCGGAACTTGGTATGTAACAACGGAATAGACAGCAGAAAGTGTGCCACAGCCACGGGAGGAAAAATATGCGGTCGGGAAACTCTTTAGGGTTCAGTAAGATAGGTATTGAAGCGCTTAACGGCTTTGCGCCGCCAGCATCGGGTGTTGCTACGCAACGCCCCACAACGGTGTTACTGCGCCCCCATACTGACCGCCTCGGATCGACGCACACCTGTGAAGGTTGACAGTAGACGGTGGTACCCCACCGGCTTAGCGTTGGCAAAAACCAACACAGCCGGAAGGGGATCGACATGGGAGTCGCCACGCGCAGAATTTCCAGCGCCAAAGAGTTCAATCGGGTACTGAACACCCCGCGCCCGGTGTTCATTCTGTTTGTTTCCGAGCACTGCCCTGCCTGTGCGCAAGCAGGCTCCTTATTCGAACAGGCCGCTTGGAAGCATCCCTGGCTAGTCAGTTTGGTACTCGATTGCGCCCATACGCCGAGGCACCCTGATGTGACAGGCACCCCGACGCTACTGATCTACCAGGAGGGAATCGTGGTAGAAAAACTCAAGGGCTTCGGCCCACTTGAAGAACAAGAGCAGTGCGTAACAGACATCTTCAACCGTTATGACCTGAGCAAGGGCGCAAGTGCACTTGCGTCACTCGACGCTCCTCCACTTCAGCTACCGTCAAACGCCAACCCTCATGTTCCAAGCTATCGCCCACCACCGGCAAACGGTCGAGCAGGCTCATCACCAACCCCGCCAGGGTTTGATAATCCTCGGTCGCCGCAGCCTTGAAGCCCGTGCGCTGACGCACCAGATTGAGGTTCAAGGCACCGTTGGCACGAAAGCCGTCGTTCTGCTCGACGATGTCCGGCCCTTCGATTTCGCTGGCATCGGGCAATTCACCGGCGATGGACTCCAGAATATCGGTCATGCTCAACACGCCTATGAAGTCCCCGAATTCGTTGATTACGAAGGCGATATGGGTGGACTCCTGGCGCATCTGCTCCAGGGCATTGAGGATCGAAAAGCTCTCCAGCAGGTTGATTGCCCGGCGCGCCAGGTGCTCCAGGTTCGGCTCGTTACCGGCCAGGTACTCCTTGAGCAGTTCCTTCTTGTGCACAAAGCCCAAGGGTTCATCCACCGCACCGTTGCGGATCAGCGGCAAACGCGAGTAGGACGAATGCATCAGCTTCAGGCGGATCGTGTCGGGATCGTCCGCCAGGTCGATGCAGTCAACCTTGGCCCGTGGTGTCATCAGGGTACGAATCGGCCGTTCGGCCAGTTGCAGCACCCCGCTGATCATCACCCGCTCACGTCGATCAAACAGCGGGCCCTGTGCAGTATCCGGCTCGCCCAGCAAGTCAGCGACCTCTTCACCCACCTCCTCCACCGCCAGGCTGCGGCCACCCAATAAACGCATCACTGCATGGGCCGTACGCTCACGCACCGGCAGCACACCTTGTGCCGATTTCTTGCGACGCGAGCGGGCAATCTGGTTGAACACCTCGATCAGAATCGAGAAACCAATGGCCGCGTACAGGTAGCCCTTGGGAATATGGAAGCCCAAGCCTTCGGCGGTCAGGGCGAAACCGATCATCATCAAGAAGCCCAGGCACAGCATGATGACCGTAGGGTGGGCGTTGACGAAACGGGTCAGCGGCTTGCTCGCCACGATCATCAAACCGATGGACACGATCACCGCGATCATCATCACCGCCAACTCATCGACCATGCCCACTGCGGTAATAACCGCGTCGAGGGAGAACACTGCGTCGAGCACCACGATCTGCGCCACGATCGGCCAGAACATCGCATAAGCCACATTGCCCTTGTGCTGGGCCACGTGGCCTTCCAGGCGTTCGTGCAGCTCCATGGTGGCCTTGAACAACAGGAACACACCACCGAACAGCATGATCAGGTCACGGCCGGAAAAGCTCTTGTCGAACACCTCGAACAACGGCTGGGTGAGGGTCACCAACCAGGAAATACTCGCCAACAGGCCCAGACGCATCAGCAACGCCAGGGACAAACCGATCAAGCGCGCACGGTCGCGCTGCTCCGGCGGCAACTTGTCTGCCAGGATCGCGATAAACACCAGGTTGTCGATACCCAGCACCAGTTCCAGCACAATCAAGGTCGCCAGGCCCAGCCAGGCCGTTGGATCCGCTAACCATTCCATTTATAGAGTCTCTGTATTCAAAGTTTTCAGAATGCCGGACACGGCAATGCGCGGTCAGTGGACCGGGACAAGGTTAGCAGTCGGAATACGGGGTGCTTCAGGGGGAACAGCGACAGTAAGTGTCTTGGGGAAAGACGACTGGGAGGCTCCGAGAGGGTGTTCATGCAAGTCCTGAAATAACAAAAGGACTTGAATCCTACAGCCCAAATACACAATTCCCACATAGCAAAACTATTACAAAACCTGTCTTCCAGCCGATGCAAAACCAATGTGGGAGGGGGCTTGCTCCCGATGGCGGTGTGTCAGTCAATATATAAGCTGGCTGACACACCGCTATCGGGAGCAAGCCCCCTACCACACAAGCCCCCCATTCCACATTTGGAACGGTGTGGTATCAAGACTTTCGGGTGGCATCATCCAGCGCCAGGATGGTGTGGGCATTGGTGACGGTCGTCGCCAGCGTATTGATCACCCCCGACCGCAACGCCCCCAGCGTCGCCGCGGCCTTGGTGTTTTCACTGGCAATCGCCACCACATCCGGGATGCGGAACAGCTCCTGCACCGTCAACCCGATCACTCGGCCTTGAATGGCGTTGACCGCCGGCTGGCCGTGAATATCGATAAAGTCATACCCCATCATATCGCCCACCGTGCCGGACAACCGCGCCTGGGCGATTTCCTGGGGCGAGAACCAGCCCATGCGCACCATGTTGCTGTTTTCGCTCATATCACCAATGCCGATCAGGGCAATGTCGGCACGCCGGGCGCGGTCGAGGGTGGAGCGTACCGTGTCGTTATTGATCAACACACCACGCAGTTCCGGGTTGGCCACCAGCGCCGGGGCGTACAGGCTTTCGCTCTCGCCGCCAAAGCGCAGGGCAAGGCGCCGGCAGATATGGTCGGGGTTCATGTACTCGCCGGCCTTGAGCGAACCACCGATAGCACATACGAACGTGCAGTTGCGCGTCACCGGCAGGAACACGTTATCGGCCACCGCGCCGACGTTACGGCCCATGCCCACGGCGACGATCATGCCATCGCCCAAGGTTTTGTTCAGGTAGTTGGCGACCAGGCTAGCGACTGCCGAGCGCTGGGTGTCGGGGTCGCTATGGTCAACGGCGATCAAGGCGCGGTCGAGCTTGAAGCGCTCCACCAACGCGCGTTCCAGTTCGTTGTTCATCGCCGGGTGCTGCAACACGCGCACCTCGACAATGCCTTCATCTCGCGCACGCTTGAGCAGGCGGCTGACTTTGGCCCGCGACAGGTCAAAGCGCTTGGCAATGGCTTCCTGAGTGACGTTCTCAAGGTAATAGAGCATCGCCACTTCGGTCATTTGATCGATATCGCTGGCCATGCGCTGGGTACTGTCACTCATGGGGACGGGCTTCCGTTTCGGCGTCAAAGGCGCATTCTCCCGACTCTTGCCCCGTGCCGTCCACTACTGATGCCCATCGCGCTCGATTGCGTTGATGCGCTCGACCTTGGCCCCGGAACGCGCCACCTCGAACTCCGAGACCAGGAACGCCGTGACAATGCTCTTGGCCAGTTCGGCGCCGATCACCCGCGCACCGATGGACAGAATCTGCGCATCGTTGCTCTTGCGCGCCCGCTCCGCCGAATAGGTGTCATGGGCCTGAGCCGCGCGGATACCCAACACCTTGTTGGCCGAGATGGCCATGCCGATGCCGGTGCCGCACACCAGCACACCGAGGCGCTGCTGCCCGGCGCTGATAGCGTTGGCCACGGCCAGCGCGATGTCCGGATAGAGCACCGGCGCGATGGAATGGGTACCGAAGTCAGTGACCGGGTAACCCAGCGCCTCGATATGGCGCTTCAACAGCTCTTTAAGCTCAAAACCCGCTTCATCGCATCCGATAGCCACCGGAAAAGGTGTGTTCATGGCGTCTGGCTCCGCTGCCCTGATCTAGATTAAGACTGATCATATGATCACTCAATGAAATTTCGCTCAGTCATTTCGCGATCATTATGCCCCTCATGTCAAGCGCGATTTAACTGACCTCCCAGTCAAAGCGGGATAAACAGCCATTAAAGCCACTACAGATGAGAATCAGCGCTTTTTAATGAAAGAGATTGACTGATCAGAATTTCATTTGATACACATATGATCACAGCGAAACATGACTGTGCGACCTAATAAGAATTCACAGCACGAGGACACGCCGATGGCCACGCCATTACTGCTCCAGGCTGAACACGTCGCCAAGGCTTACGCCGGGGTGCCAGCCCTGCGTGACGGACGCCTCTCTCTACGCGCCGGCAGCGTCCACGCCCTGTGCGGCGGCAACGGTGCCGGCAAGTCGACCTTCCTGAGCATCCTGATGGGCATTACCCAGCGTGACGCCGGCACCATTGCGCTCAACGGTGCACCGGTGCAGTTCAACCGCCCCAGTGAAGCCTTGGCGGCCGGGATCGCGATGATCACCCAAGAGCTGGAACCCATCCCCTACATGACCGTCGCCGAAAACATCTGGCTGGGCCGCGAGCCGCGCCGCGCCGGTTGCATTGTCGACAGCAAGGCCCTGAACCGCCGCACCCGCGAGCTGCTGGAAAGCCTGGAGTTCGACGTCGACGCCACCAGCCCCATGCACCGCTTGAGCGTGGCGCAGATTCAACTGGTGGAGATCGCCAAGGCGTTCAGCCATGACTGCCAGGTGATGATCATGGACGAGCCCACCTCGGCCATCGGCGAGCGCGAGGCAGAAACCCTGTTCAAGGCCATTCGCCGCCTCACTGCACGGGGTGCCGGTATCGTGTATGTGTCCCATCGCTTGAGCGAACTGGCGCAGATCGCCGACGACTACAGCATCTTCCGCGATGGCGCATTCGTGGAAAGCGGGCGCATGGCCGATATCGACCGCGACCACCTGGTGCGCGGTATTGTCGGCCAGGAACTGACGCGCATCGACCACAAGGTCGGCCGTGAATGCGCCGCCGACACCTGCCTGCAAGTCGACAACCTGAGCCGCAACGGCGAGTTCCACGACATCAGCCTGCAATTGCGCCGTGGCGAAATTCTTGGCATTTACGGGCTGATGGGCTCCGGGCGCAGTGAGTTTCTCAACTGCATCTACGGCCTGACCGTAGCCGATTCCGGCAGCGTCACCCTGCAAGGCAAGCCCATGCCCATCGGACTGCCCAAGGCCACCATCAACGCCGGTATGTCGCTGGTCACCGAAGACCGCAAGGACAGTGGCCTGGTGCTGACCGGCAGCATCCTCTCGAACATCGCGCTGTCGGCCTACAAGCGTTTGTCGAGTTGGTCGCTGATCAATGCGCGCAAGGAAGCCCAACTGGCCGAAGACATGGTCAAGCGCCTGCAGATCAAGACCAGCTCTCTGGACCTGCCGGTGGCGTCCATGAGCGGCGGCAACCAACAAAAAGTCGTGCTCGCCAAATGCCTGTCCACCGAGCCGGTGTGCCTGCTTTGCGACGAACCCACCCGCGGCATCGATGAAGGCGCCAAGCAGGAGATCTACCACCTGCTCGACCAGTTCGTACGGGCCGGCGGCGCCGCCATCGTGGTGTCGTCCGAAGCCCCGGAACTGCTGCATTTGAGTGATCGCATTGCCGTATTCAAGGGCGGCCGGCTGGTGACCATCAGCACCGACACTGCCCTTTCCCAGGAAGCCTTGTTGAGTCTTGCCTCATGAATGCCAAAACCCTTGCCGCCCCTGTCACCACCGTGCCACGCAACCGCTTGCGCCTGTCTCTGGACCGCTTCGGCCTGCCGCTGGTGTTTATCCTGCTGTGCGTGGTGATGGCGTTCTCCAGCGAATACTTCATGACCTGGCGCAACTGGATGGACATCCTGCGCCAGACCTCCATCAACGGCATCCTCGCCGTGGGCATGACCTATGTGATCCTGACCAAGGGCATCGACTTGTCGGTAGGTTCGATCCTGGCCTTTGCCGGATTGTGCAGCGCGATGGTCGCCACCCAGGGCTATGGCCTGTTGGCGGCAGTCAGCGCCGGGATGTTTGCCGGGGCGATGCTTGGCGTGGTCAACGGTTTTATGGTCGCCAACCTGTCGATCCCGCCGTTCGTGGCCACCCTGGGTATGCTCAGCATCGCCCGCGGCATGACCTTTATCCTCAACGACGGCAGCCCGATCACCGACCTGCCCGACGCCTACCTGGCGCTGGGTATCGGCAAGATCGGCCCAGTGGGCGTGCCGATCATTATCTTCGCTGTGGTCGCGCTGATCTTCTGGATGGTGCTGCGCTACACCACCTACGGCCGCTACGTGTACGCGGTAGGCGGCAATGAAAAAAGCGCACGCACCTCCGGCATCGGCGTGCGCAAGGTGATGTTCTCGGTGTACGTGGTTTCGGGCCTGCTCGCCGGATTGGCCGGCGTGGTGTTGTCGGCACGCACCACCTCTGCCCTGCCCCAGGCCGGGGTTTCCTATGAGCTGGACGCGATTGCCGCGGTGGTGATCGGCGGCACCAGCCTGTCGGGCGGTACCGGTAGCATTGTCGGCACCTTGTTCGGGGCGCTGCTGATCGGTGTGATCAACAACGGCCTGAACCTGCTCGGCGTGTCCTCCTATTACCAGCAGGTCGCCAAGGGCCTGATCATCGTGTTCGCAGTACTGATCGACGTGTGGCGCAAGAAAAAACGCTGAAGAACGACCGATAACAATAACTGGAGTTCGACTTATGAAACTGGGTACTACCCTGGCCGCCGCGGCGGCCCTCTCCCTGCTCGCCAGCAGTGTCGCCATGGCAGCCGATGGCAAGACCTACAAGATCGGCGCAGCCGTCTACGGCCTCAAGGGCCAGTTCATGCAGAACTGGGTGCGTGAGCTCAAGGAACATCCGGCCGTCAAGGATGGCACCGTGCAGTTGACCGTATTCGACGGCAACTACGACGCCCTGACCCAGAACAACCAGATCGAAAACATGGTGACCCAACGCTACGACGCGATTCTGTTCGTGCCCATTGATACCAAGGCCGGCGTCGGCACGGTCAAGGCGGCCATGAGCAACGACGTGGTGGTCATCGCCTCCAATACGAAAGTAGCCGATGCCAGCGTGCCGTATGTGGGGAACGACGACGTCGAAGGCGGCCGCCTGCAGGCCCAGGCCATGGTCGACAAGCTCAACGGCAAGGGCAACGTGGTGATCATCCAGGGCCCGATTGGCCAGTCGGCGCAGATCGACCGGGAAAAAGGCGAGCTGGAAGTGTTGGGCAAACACCCTGACATCAAGATCATCGAGAAGAAAACTGCCAACTGGGACCGCGCCCAGGCCATGACCCTCACCGAAGACTGGCTCAACGCCCACCCCAAGGGCATCAACGGCGTGATCGCCCAGAACGACGACATGGCCCTCGGCGCTGTGCAGGCCCTGAAGTCTCACGGACTGACCTCCAAAGAGGTGCCCGTGACCTCCATCGACGGTATGCCGGATGCGATCCAGGCGGCGAAAAAAGACGAAGTCACCACATTCCTCCAGGACGCCCAGGCCCAATCCCAAGGCGCACTGGACGTGGCCCTGCGCGCCCTGGCCGGTGAGGACTACAAGCCGCAATCGGTGATCTGGGAGCGCTACGCCAAGGACGTGAAATGGGGTGACGGCACGGCCAAGAACTACATCCTGCCGTGGGTGCCGGTGACCAATGCCAATGCGGATGCGCTGTACAAGCAAGTCAGCGGCGGCAAGTAGTCAGTGGCTTGAAACACAGTCAACTGTGGGAGCTGGCTTGCCTGCGATGCAGGCACCTGGGTGCATCAGGTAGACCGGGTCGATGCAATCGCAGGCAAGCCAGCTCCCACATTGGACCGCGTTCTACCTTTTGATCTGTAACGGGAGTTATTCATGTCTGGTTTCTGGAACCAAGCCTTCGACCTCAGCGGCCGTTGCGCGGTCATCACCGGTGGCGCCGCCGGCATTGGTCTGGCCTGCGCCAACTTACTGGCGGAACGCGGCGCAAGGGTGGCGCTGCTGGACCGCGACCCGGCCGTGGTCGAGGTGGCCGCCAGCCTGGGTGCCGGGCACCTGGGCATTGCCGTCGACCTCGGCCAGGTCGGCCAGATACAACCCACCATCGACCGCGTATTCACACACTTCCAACGCCTGGATTACCTGATCAACAGCGCAGGCGTGGTGTTGCTGGACAAAGCCATCGAGGTCAGCGAAAGCGCCTGGGACACCACCCTGGACATCAACCTCAAGGCGAGTTTCTTCGTGGCCCAGGCCTGCGCCAGACATATGCTCGCCCAAGGCAGCGGGCGCATCGTCAACCTGGCGTCCCAGGCCGCTGTGATTGGCCTGGACCGTCACGTCGCCTACTGCGCCAGCAAAGCCGCCATCGTCGGCATGACCAAGGTATTGGCCATGGAGTGGGCGCCGCAGGTGAACGTCAATGCCATCTCCCCCACCATCGTCGAAACCGCCCTGGGCAAAAAAGCCTGGGCCGGCGACGTGGGTGAGCGGGCCAAATTGCAGATCCCGGCGGGGCGTTTTGCCCAGCCGGAAGAAATCGCCGGGCTGGCGCTATACCTGCTCAGCGATGCCGCGCAGATGATCACCGGCGCCAATATGGTGATCGATGGCGGCTACAGCATTCAGTAATTCCATCTTTATGTCGTGAGGTCCTGTCATGTCCACCGTCACCGAACGCACACCCGAACAACTTGCCCCGAGCATCCCCAAAACCATGCAGGCCGTGGTCTGCCATGGGCCGGAAGACTACCGCCTGGAAACCGTCGACGTGCCCACCCCCGGCCCCGACGAGATCCTGACCAAGGTCGAGCTGTGCGGCATTTGCATGGGCGATATCAAGACCTATCGCGGCGCGCCGTCGTTCTGGGGCGATGCCGAGCAACCGCGCTATGTGAAGCCGCCGATGATTCCCGGGCATGAGTTCGTGTGCCGTGTCGTCGCCCTTGGCCCAGGCGCCGAAAAGCGCGGCGTGGCGGTCGGCGACCGGGTGATTTCCGAACAGATCGTGCCGTGCTGGGGTTGCCGCTTCTGCAACCACGGCCAGTACTGGATGTGCCAGAAGCATGACCTGTATGGCTTCCAGAATAATGTGCAGGGCGCCATGGCCCAGTACATGATTTTCACCAAGGAAGGCATCATCCACAAAGTGCCGGAATCCATCGCGCCCGACGAAGCGATCCTGATCGAGCCGCTGGCCTGCTCGCTGCACGCGGCGGAGCGCGCCAACGTCGACCATGACGACATCGTAGTGGTCGCAGGCGCCGGCACTTTGGGCCTGGGCATTATCGGCGCGGTGCGATTGCGCAACCCGAAAAAACTCATCGTGCTGGACATGAAACCCGAACGCGCCGCCCTCGCCCTGCGCATGGGCGCCGACGAAGTCTGGAACCCGGCCGAGGTCGATGTGCTGGCCAAAATCCGCGAGATCACCGACGGCTACGGTTGCGACATCTACATCGAAGCCACCGGGCACCACAAGGCGGTCAACCAGGGCCTGGCGATGCTGCGCAAGCTGGGGCGCTTCGTCGAGTTCAGCGTGTTCAATGACGAGGCCACTGTCGATTGGTCGATCATTGGCGATCGCAAGGAGCTGGACATCCTCGGCTCGCACCTGGGGCCCTATATGTACCCGAGAGCCATCGACTTTATCGGCAACCGCAAAATCGACATGCGCGATGTGGTGACCCACAAGTTTGCCCTGGCGGACTTCAAGGAGGCGTTTGCGGTGATGGAGCGCGGCGATAAATCGCTCAAAGTGGTCCTCGAACCCTGATTGCAGCAACAACGCACGACCCTGTGGGAGCTGGCTTGCCTGCGATGGCGGTGTATCAGATAAAGATTCGCCAACTGACACACCGCCATCGCAGGCAAGCCAGCTCCCACAATGGATTGGTGTCGCCCTTTAGAACAAGAATAGGAACCCGCGTTATGAATCGAGTCATCAACGATCCGGACCAAGTGGTCGAAGACATGCTGCGCGGCATCCTGGTTGCGCACCCCGAACTGCGCCAGTACGAAACCAACCCACGGGTCATCGTCAAGGCCCGGCCCTCCGGTCAGGGTCGGGTCGGCATCGTCACCGGCGGCGGCTCCGGGCATGAGCCGGCGTTCCTCGGCTATGTCGGCCCGGGCCTGGTAGACGCCGTGGCCGTCGGCGAGATTTTCTCCTCGCCCACCGCCAAGAGCTTTTTCGACGCCTTCCGCGCCGCCGACCATGGCGCGGGCGTAGCCTGCCTCTATGGCAACTACGCCGGCGACAATATGAACGTCAAGCTGGCGATGAAAATGGCCGCCAGCAAAGACATGCGCATCCGCACCGTGGTGGCCAACGACGACGTGGCCTCGGCGCCCAAGGCCGATATCGCCAAGCGTCGCGGAGTGGCCGGGGAAATCTTCATGTGGAAGATCGGCGGTGCCGCCGCCGCCCAGCATTACGACCTCGACGGGGTAATACGTGTCGCGCAGAAAACCGTCGACCACTGCCGTTCGATCGGTATCGGCCTCACGCCCTGCACCATCGCCGCCGTAGGCAAGCCGAACTTCCAGATCCCTGACGGCCAGATGGAACTGGGCATCGGCCATCATGGCGAGCCGGGCATCGAAGTCATTCCGATTGAACCGGCTGCGGCCATGGCCGAGCGGATGCTTGCGCCGATCCTCGCCGACCGTGACTTCAGCCAGGACGACAGTGTGGTGGTGCTGGTCTCTGGACTTGGCGCCACGCCGGTCATGGAGCTGTACATTTTCTACGCCGAGGTGGAAAAACAACTCAAGGCCAAGGGCTTGAAGATTCACCGTTGCTACGTCGGCAACTACTTCACCTCCCTGGAAATGATGGGCGTGACCCTGACCCTGCTCGGCCTCGACGCCGAGCTGAAAACCCTGATCGACCAACCCTGCCGTTCCATCGGCATGACCCAGGCGGAGTAAACATGAGCCGGCACTTTTCCACCCGTGACGGCAGCGCCATCGTTGCCGACCTGGTCAGCGTCATCGTGGCCAATCGCGAATACCTCAGCGAAGTCGACGGCGCCATTGGCGACGGCGACCACGGCATCAACATGGCCAAGGGCTTCGCCCACTGCGGTCGCACTATCGAAGGCCGCCAACTGAGCCTGGCCCAAGCCCTGGATGAACTGACCCTGAGCCTGATGGAAGGCATCGGCGGCTCCATGGGCCCGCTGTATGGCAGCCTGTTTATTGGCATGGCCGACGAAGTGCGCAATTGTGAAGACATCGACGCCGCGACCTTCGCCCATCTGTTGCGCGGCGGCCTGACCTCACTGCAGGACATCACCGAGGCGGGCGTGGGCGACAAGTGCCTGATGGATACCCTTATTCCTGCAGTAGAGGCGTTTGAACAGGCACATGCATCCGGGGCGTCTTTCAACGATGCGCTGGAGGCGATGAAAACCGCCGCCTCCCAGGGGCGCGATTCGACCAAGGACCTGGTGGCCAAGATCGGCCGCGCCAGTCGCCTGGGCGAGCGCTCTCTCGGGGTGCTGGACGCCGGGGCGGTGTCGTGCTGCCTGATTCTTACGCGCCTGGCCGACTCGGTGCAGCCGCGACTGACTGCTTGACCTGCTGGATATACCGCGCCACCGCCGGCGCTTTTTCAAAACGCCGGTAAATCAACGACAACCACGACGACGCCTCATTGCCCTGGATATTGCGATACACCACGCCCGGCAGGCTCACATGCCCGACCATCGATGCCGGCACTACCGCAACCCCCTGCCCCAACGACACCAGGGCCACCACCGCCACCAACCCGCCCGGCTGCGCGCCGAGGCGCGGTGCGTAGCCGCCCTGGGCGGCGACATGCAAGGTGCCGCTGATTTGTTCCGGCAAGATAAACGTCTCGTTTTCCAGGTGCTCGCAGGTGATTGCCTTAAGCCCCAGCAGCCAGGAATCATGGGCCAGCGCCAGCACAAAGCCTTCGCTGTCCAGGCGCACCGCCTCCACGCCGTCCGGCAGAGTCATCGGCGAACGGATATAACCGATATCGCAGCGCCCATCTGCCACCGCGCCCGGTAGCGCAGCCATAGCCCATTCGCGCAGGTTCACGTTCACATCGGCAAACGCCTGGCTGAACCCCCGTACCTGGCGCTGCAACAGCCCGCAGTACAGCGCCGAGGCCACGTAGCCCAACTCAATATGCCCGATCTCGCCACGCCCGGCGCGCTGGGCATTGCGCTGGGCGAACTCGAATTGGCGCACGGCGGCTTCGGCCTCGCTCAGCAGCGCGGCACCTGCTTCGGTGAGGCTGACTTCGCGCTGCCGGCGGACAAACAAGCGCGTGCCCAGGCTGGTTTCCATGTCCTGGATTTGCCGGCTCAGGGTCGGCGGCGCAATGCCCAATTGCTCGGCGGCGCGGGTGAAATTGCGCTGCCGGGCCACGGCCAGGAAGTAACGAAAATGGCGGATTTCCATGGCAGTATTAGCTCAAAAGTAATGAAGTACTTCCTGGCGCCTAACAAAAATGTGATTAGCCAGGGATAAGCTCGCAGTACCTGAACACTAGAGAGCCCTTGCGATGCAAGTCAACCGAGATTTCCGTATTGCCTACCAGGTAATTTGCTTGTGAGCCGGGTCAGTCCACGCCTGACGCTGGTGACCGCCTCCGCTGTCTGCTCGTTGATCGTGCTGGATACCAACATCGTTGCCGTCACGCTGCCGAGCATCGCCCGCGACCTGGGCGCCAACTTTGCCGATATCGAGTGGGTCGTCAGCGCTTATATGCTGGCGTTCGCCGCCTTGTTGTTGCCGGCCGGGAGTATCGCCGACCGCTTTGGCCGCAAGAAAACCCTGGTCTGGGGCCTGGGTATTTTCATCCTCGCCTCCCTGGGCTGCGGCGCAGCACCCACCGCGCTGTGGCTGGACATCGCCCGGGCCGTGAAGGGGGTGGGTGCAGCGCTGCTGCTGACCTCGGCACTGGCATCTATCGGGCATACCTTCCACGATGAAATAGAACGGGCCAAGGCCTGGGCGTTCTGGGGCGCGTGCATGGGCGTGGCGATGACCGCGGCGCCGACCCTGGGCGGTTTGATTACCGAGTACCTGGGCTGGCGCTGGATTTTCTATCTCAACCTGCCGGTGGGGCTGGTACTGATGGCCTTGGTGCTGCGGGCGATTCCCGAGTCCCGCGACACCCGATCGGCGCGCCTGGATCCCTGGGGCAGCCTGGCGTTCAGTGGCAGCTTGCTGTGCCTGATCTGGGGGCTGATCGAGGCCAATCGCATCGGTTGGGATAGCCCGCTGACCTACGCTCGCCTGCTCGGCGGTGGGCTGCTGATGGGTGTGTTTGTGCTGGTCGAGCACCTGCAGCAGCGATCGATGGTGGACTTGCAGCTGTTTCGGCACCCACGCTTTATCGGCGCCTTACTCGGCATGTTTGCCTACGCCGGTTGCGCCCAGGTGATGATGACGTTGCTGCCGTTCTACCTGCAGAACGGCCTGGGTTTCTCCGCGATTGCCTCGGGCCTGGGCATGTTGCCGTTTGCCTTGACCATGCTGATCTGCCCGCGCGTCGGTGTACGTCTGGCGGCACGCTTCACACCGGCGACCATGATGGCGAGTGGCTTGACCCTGGTGGGCTGCGGCAATCTGTTGAGCGCGTGGGCCGTGCAGGCCGGCGGCTATCTGCCCTTTGCCCTGGCGATCGCCGTCACCGGTGCAGGCGCGGGGTTACTCAATGGCGACACGCAGAAAAACATCATGGCCTGCGTGCCGCGGGATCGCGCAGGTATGGCCTCGGGCATGAGCACCACCATGCGCTTCAGCGCAATCATGTTGGCCATCGGCGTGTATGGCGCATTGCTGAGCAGCCACAGCGAACAGTTGCTGAGCGCGAGTATCGACCCGCAGTGGCAGGCGCAGGTGGCGGGTATTGCTTCGCGGGTGGTAGCCGGTGATATGCCCGCGGCGCTGGACCTGGTGCCCGAAGCAGCGCGAGTAACAGTGCAACCGCTGGCGCGGCAGGCGTTTGTGGGTGGGTTCAGCGGGGTGTTGTGGGTGGCGGGTTTATTGGGGTTGCTGGGCGCGCTGGTGGTGGGGAGCCTGATGCGCAAGCCGATACCCACACACAGCTGAATGTGGGAGGGGGCTTGCTCCCGATGGCGGCCTCAGGGCCGACCGGGATGCTGGATCAGACCGAGTACATATCCGTTATTTAGGTAACGGCCACTATGGGTTCCGCTCTTACAGCGGGTCACTTTCGAAAAGCCGGAATGCCGGCCCAGGCGAAAGTAACCAAAG
>NZ_SPKP01000049.1:0-6090 GCF_023127835.1 Pseudomonas sp. B329
CAAGGCGGTCGGTACGTCTGTGATTCTGGATGACGCAGGCAAAGGCGTGCTGACACTGCCGGTGGACACCAGCGGCGACAGCCTGACCGCCGTACAGACCTCGGGTACGACAAAATCCCCCGCGAGTGATGCGGTCAGCGTTCCTGCACTCAAGCCCATCGTGGGAACAATCGACCCGCAAAATGGCGCCGTTACCGTGGAAGGCAAGCCAGGCGCCACCGTACAGCTGAAAGACAGCACGGGCACCGCCGTGGGCATGCCGGTCACGCTGGGTACCGACGGCAAGGGCACGCTGCAAGTCCCGAGCACCTTGAGCGGTCTGCCTGTGACGGTCACCCAGACTGTGGGCAGCAGCGAGTCGCCGACTACAGCTCCACAGACCGTGCCACTGCTCAAACCAGAACTGGGTATTGTCAACCTGTCCACCAACGAGCTGCCGGTAACGGGTAAACCCGGCGCCAGCGTGCAGTTGCGAGATAGCACCGGTAAGGCGGTGGGTGCGCCCGTGATCCTGGATGCCGAAGGCAAAAATGTATTCCAGCTGTCACCCGCCATGGGTGGGCAAGCGCTGGTTGCCGTGCAGAAATTCAATGACCTGGAGTCGCTGCCTTCCAATAGCGTGAGCGTCCCGTTGCTCAAGCCAACACTGGTATTGGACGCGGCCAGCGGTGAGCTGTCGGTCACGGGTAAACCAAACGGCACGGTCCAGTTGCTGGACAAAAACAACAACCCGGTAGGTTCTCCCGTCCAACTGGACGCACAAGGCCACGCCTTGATCAAGCTGCCCCAGGCTCTGGGCGGCGAGCCAATCGGTGTGGTAGCCCAGGAGGCAGGTGCAACATCGGCAACCTCCACGCTGGATGTGCCGTTGCTGGCACCGGTATTCGGCGCGGTCAATGCAACCACCGGGCAGGTGAGCGTAGAGGGCAAGCCTAACGGTGTCGTACAGATCAAACACCCGGATGGCACAGTCATTCGTGTAACGTTGGATGAAACAGGCAAGGGCACTACGCTGCTGCCATCTGGCGTCAGCGGTGACGACCTGCAAGCGACAGTCGTACTGGCCAGCCTGGAATCCGCTCCGACAACCCTGCTGGTGCCGGTACTGGCACCACGTGGTGCCGTGATCAATGACACGGGGAGCGCGGTAACGGTCCAGGGCAAGCCGGGCGAAGTCATCAAGGTCAAGGATGCCAGCGGCAATGAGTTGGGCAGCGGCGTGGTCAGTTTGACCGGTTCTGTCGAGATTGCCTTAAGCACTCCTCAAAAGACCGGGGCCATATTGAGCGTAACGGCCAACAACGAGACGCAGGTATCGCCGACGGTCACCGTTGTGGCGCCGTTTATCGATGCGGACCTGCCGTTGCCACCCACTGACCTGAATATCAACCCTACTGGTACTCGAGTGCTGGGCAAGGTCAAGCCAGGTGAAACGGTCAAGATCGTCAACCTCGATACCCAACAGGATCTGGGCACTTTCCTGGCCGGGCCAGACGGGGTGTTTTCGGCCAATATCCCGGCACAGAAGGGGGGTGAAAGGCTTGCCATCAGCGCGGTCAAGGGTGACAAGGTGTCGGAGCCTGCACTATTGCTGGTGCCCCTGAGCGCGGAAGACACGCCTGCCAAACCTTTCGATGTGAGCGTGGACGTCACCGGTACTCAGGTGCAGGGCAAAGGCGCACCCAATACCGTCGTGCTGATCAAGGCGGCGGACGACAAGACGGTGATCGCCAAGGGCATCGTTGGGCCGGACGGCACTTTCGAGGTCACCATCCCGGTACAGCCAGGCGGGCAACTGTTGAATGTGGCCTTGCAGAACAATGACAAGGTGTCGGCTTCTGAACCGGTCATGACGCCGCACATCGTTTCGAATACGCCAACAGAAGTGCGCATCGACGAAGCCGGCACCCAGGTAACGGGCAAAGGCAACAAGGGCGAGACGATTCGCGTCAAGGATGCACAGGGCAACGAGATCGGCTCTGGGGTGGTCCAGCAGGATGGCTCCTTTGTGGTCACCATCCCCAAACAACCAACCAACACGACCTTGGCCGTGACGGCACAAGGGCAGGGTGTGGAGTCTGCGCCGGCCTTTGTGAAAACACCGGCCACCGAGGTTGATCGACCACCACAACCGGAAGCTCACCTGGATGCCGCTGGCACCCAGATCACCGGCAAGACCCTGCCGAGTGCGAGCGTGTCGGTCAAGGACGCCACGGGTCAACTGTTGGCCGGGCCGATTGTTGCAGGCGAAGACGGTTCCTTCGCAGCAACCATTGCCAAGCAGCCAGCGGGCAGCAAAGTCACGGTGGTGGCTGAACTGGCGGGCAAGGAGTCGCTGCCAACCGAGCTGATTGCCCCCCAGGTGGCGACCGAGACACCGGCGGCCCCCTTGAGCGCGATGATCAGTGCCGATGGCAAACTTGTCTCCGGCAAGGCGGCCCCGAACACCAAGGTCGTGGTGAAAAATGCCGCAGGTCAAACCCTGGGTGAACAACCGGTCGATGCCGATGGCAATTACGCGGTGCCGATCACGGCGCAGATGGGTGGGGCCGTCTTGAACGTGACGTCGTCCTCCCTGGATGGAAAGTGGGTGTCGCCGTCCGTGCCGGTTGTGGCGCCGTTCCAATTGGTGGCGGAACACAATGAAGTCACCGTCAGCCAGTTTATTGATCCGAACATCGCCAATTTGCAGGAGAACAAATCAGCTACCTTCGTCACACCGGGCAGCTCGGGCGTCAACAGCATTCTTAATTGGTTTTCCAATACGTTGGGTGGTGGGGATCTCTTGCCGACTTCAGCCACTTATCACTTCGTTGTCAGTGACAGTGAAAAGGTCGAGATTACGGTCAATAGCTCGGCACCGGTAAACGTTGATGTGGGCAACTTCAATGGCGTGAAGCTGGAGAAGTTGATCGATGGTCAGTGGGTTGACGTGCGCAGCAGCAGCGCAGGCGGGCTGGGCAACCTGTCGGCTCTGCCGATCTTTGCGACCAAGTCGGGTATTTCCCTGACCTACGAAATGCCGGGTGAGTACCGGGTGACGGTCAATAACTTCGACATTTTGGGGGTCGGGGCCAAAACCTATACCACCAGCATTGTTCATACCTCGTTCATTGGTGGTTTTGCCAACAGTGCGATAAAGAGTGACCTGATTCTGCCGACAGGTGCAACGTTGTTGAAGGTCAACGACACGACACTTGCCAATGAAGTGCGCACGGTGGTCAAAGGTCAGTTTGGTGACCTGAGCATCGGCGCCGATGGTCAAGCCTCCTACAGGCAGAACAGCAATGCCACCCCTTCGGACCAGACCGAGACGTTCTCGTATGAGGCCAGGACTGCTGGGGGAGCCATTCTCACCTCGACCTTCCAAATTGATATCAAGGCGTATTCCGTCTCGGGTGATTTGATCGACAGTGATGATGCCAGCATCGTCAGCGTCGATGGCAAATCGGTGCCTTCGATCAATCAGGAAACCATTGCGGGCAAATACGGTGATTTGAAAATCGCGGCAAATGGTGACTACACCTACACGCCAAAACTCAGCCTGACAGGTTTGAACGAGACCGAGACCTTCTCCTATCAGGTCAGACACATCAATGGCGAGACGGTCACCTCCACCCTCGAGGTGAAGATTGCCGACTCCAGGCTCGTCACCGAACTCAATGAGGTGCAGACAGGCGTGGCACCCGCGCCTGATCTGGCGGCGCAACTCGCGCAACCTGAGAGCGAGGTGGACACCGACATCGAAAGCAATGCCGCATTGCCGTCGTTCAATCTAGGCCAAACACCGGCCCTGGACCTTAACAAGTTGGTCAGCCTGCAACCCAAGGACGACTCGACCAAGCCTGCGTTGACGGTGACCTTGAACGACATCCTGCAAGCCGATGGCACTGTGACGAAGTCGGCCTCTGCTTCGACGTTGGACTTGCCGGATTCGTGGAAGCCCGATGGTGCCAAGGCGCCGTTGGATGGCCATGAGTATGTGCACTACATTGATGAGACGACGAAGAAAGACCTCTGGGTTGAAAGCGGTATTTCAATCGTCTAAGTCGCCATGACAAAGCCCTGGGCCGTCATGGTCCAGGGGTGTTTTTTTGAGTGACCGTTATGTCTCGGACCCTATATCACCGGCACAGTATCGCCTGCCTGACGATAGTGTTATTGATCAGTTCAGGCGGTGTGGCCGGACAGGTTTATGCATCCTCAGTGCATGACCAACCCAAAGGTCACTTTGCAGCTACCGGGCAACGGACTAAGAACAGTCAAACGCAAGGAACTGTCCCGGCGCCTTCTCTGGTTTCATTGATTGAAGCCGGGCAGTTTCTGCCACCTTCCGCTTCCCAATCGAGCGTGAGTAACCCTCCCACTGCGGGCGCCGAGGCCCTGGAGTTGCGCGTTGCCGTGCGCCAGGCCCTGACGTCGTATCCGGATATCCTGCGGGCCCGGGAAGGGGTCAATGAGCAAGTGCAGCGGGTCGACGTGGCGCAGGCCGGGTATTACCCCAGGATCAGTGGCGGCGTGCGCACCGGCTATCAAAGTGGTGTGCCGGGTGGCCACAGCGCCCAGGTCTTCGACGTCAGCGCCTCGCAGATGCTGTACGACTTCGGCAAGGTTTCCAGCGCCGTCGAGGCCAGCAAGGCCGGCGTCACCGAGCGCGAGGCAGACGTACGCCTGAGCATCGAACAGGTCGCGATGGATACCGCGCTGGCCTTTCTTGATGGCCAGTATTACCAGCGGTTGATTGCGATCACCCAGGACCAGATCGACAGCCTGGAAAAAGTCTCCGACCTGGCGCGCCAGCGTCTGGACATGGGCGCCAGTACCCGTTCGGATTACGTGCAAACCGTGTCGCGTATCGAAGCCGCCAGGGTCACCGGGTTTCAACAACAGGCCAACCTGGCGCGGGCCTTTGCCACGTTGTCGAGCCTGACCGGACAACCCCAGATCGAGGGGGTGTCCGATCAGTTCCCGCGTGAACTGGAGCAGTCGTGCCAACAGGTCGATGCAAGCATGCAGGACAACCCCGAGGTACAGGCTGCCCAGGCCCGCGTGACCCGTGCCGAGGCCGAGGTGGGCGCGGCCAAGGCGGCCGGGTTACCGACGTTTTCCCTGGAGCCGACCTTCAGCCAGCAACTGGAAGGCAACCCCGGAACGGACCAAAACCGCAGCCGCTACAGCGTGTTTCTCAATGCGAGCATGCCGATCTATCAAGGCAACGCGATCCAGGCGGGCAAGGCTGCCAGCGAGCGAGCATTGGCATCCTCCCAGGCCGGTCTCGATACTGCCCGTTTGCGCGCGCGTCAGGACATGCAGCAGTCCAAAAGCCAGGTGCTGCAACTGCATGCCAGCCTGGGGGCCCAAACTTTGCGCGAACGTACGATCGATGAAACCCGCGTGCTTTACGGCCAGCAATATCTCCAACTGGGTACCCGCCCTTTACTGGACCTGCTCAATGCCGAGCAGGAGGCCTATCTGTCGCGGGTCGAGCAACAGACCACGCTCAACAGCCTGCGTCGGTTACAGATCAATTGCCTGTACAGCGCAGGTCATCTCAGTCAGGCGTTTGGTGCTGCCAAAGATGACACCAACCGGGAGCGTTTGCCATGAACCGCCGTGCCCAAGAACCCCTGCAAGCCAGCCCGCCATCTGTTTCCCCGCCCTGGCTGGAAATGTTGTTGCTCGTTGCTGGTCATTACAACCTGAGCTTCTCGCCCGAAGATGCGCGGCTGGCCGCCGCCTGGCAGGGCAGTGCGCATTCCGATGACCAACTGTACGCCATTGCCAAGCACTTGGGACTGTCGGTCAAGATTGATGACGAGTTACAGGCCGAAGACCTGACTCAATGGCGTTTACCGTTGCTGGTGCAATTGGCCGACGGCCAGTTGGCGCTGATCGAAGGCTTGCGTGCCGAAGACCTGCTACAAGTGCGGCTCAGCGGCGACCATGGCCTGGCCACAGTGTTGTCGCGCCAGGAACTGCTGGAGCAGTGCCGCCGCCTCATTCTGTTACGCCCCGTGGGAAATCGTGCCGACGTGCGAGTGGACGACTACATCAAGCCGTATGACAAAAACTGGTTCAAGGGCATCGTCC
>NZ_SPKP01000050.1:0-1574 GCF_023127835.1 Pseudomonas sp. B329
ACCTCGATGCCCTTGACGATGCCGCGAACCGGCGACAGGACGGTCAGGCGCGTCAACGAATCTTCACGCCCACGAATCACCGAACTCAACGAGCTGACCTCGGAACGCGCCTTGGCCAACTCTTCACCCGCCTGCACCTGATAGGAAGAGCGCAGTTCGGTAGCTTTGAGTTGCAGCTCGCTGCGCTGACGCTGCAGGCGGATCACTTCGACGTTGCTCGCGGCGCCGGTCTTGGCCAGTGACTGGGTGATTTTCAGCTCACGGTCGACCAGCCCGAGCGAATCGTTCACCCCGGCCAGGGATTCCTTGAGCCGGCTGATACGCTCCTGATACAGCCTGGTTTCGCGCTTGATCAGCTCGGGGTAGGCCTGCAGTTCGTCAGGAAAACTCAGTGGTTTACCGTCCACCTCCGCCTGCAACCGTGTGGCGCTGGCCAGGACAGCCCGGTAGCGCGCAGCGCTCTCTTCGACATTCGATTCGGACTTCGTCGGGTCAAGCTGGGCCAACACTTGCCCCTGCTCCACCAGGTCACCTTCGGCAACGTTAAGCTCCGCCAGAATACCGCCTTCCAGTGATTGAATGACTTGCTCATGGGAGCTTGGAATTACCTTGCCGTCGCCCTTGGACACTTCATCGAGCCGCCCCAGCCACGCCCAGGTGCCCAGGATCAGCACGATCAACACCAGGCTGCCGATGATCCGCGTCGAGCGATGCAGCGCAGCGTCATCGGCCGGGTCCATGGCCTCCAGTGATTTTCTATTGCGTAGATAGGCACGCAACCGCGCCAGTTTTTCGTGAACATCAGCCATGCTGAGATGCTCCATTGGAATGAGTGGCGCTGAGTCGACGGATCGCTTCCTCCTTGGGTTCATCCAGCACGATTTTGCCGTCATCGACGACGATGATTCGCTCGACCAACTCCAACAACGCCAGGCGGTGGGTGGCAATCAGCAAGGTCTTGCCCTGTGCCCATTGGTCGAGGTTTTGCAGAAACAGGCGCTCTGCCCCTTCATCCAGTGAAGAGGTCGGTTCGTCCAGCAACAGCACGTTGGGTTGGCGCAACAACAGGCGAGCCAGCAATAGCGATTGTTTCTGGCCGCCGGAGAGCCCAAGCCCTCCTTCCAGAATCAAATGATCCAGGCCCGTCGGCAGCTTTTTGATAAACCCATCGGCGCCGGTCAGGGCCAGTGCCGAGAGCATTTCCTGGTCAGCGGCCAACGGCGCGCCCAGTTTCAGGTTCTCGCGGATGGTGCCGTGGAACAGGTGCGAGTCCTGGGTCAACAAGGCCACATCCCGCCGCACGTCTGCCGGGTCCAGGTGTTGCAACGCCACGCCATCGAGGCTGACCAGCCCGGAGCGTGAATCCACGCCCCCGACCAGCGCCTGCAACAGCGTGGACTTGCCTGCGCCGTTGCGGCCCAGCACGGCAATGCGTTCGCCAGCCCGAATCTTCAGTTGGCTGACTTGCAGCACCGGGCTGTCGTCGCCATAGGCGAACACCGCCTGGTCCAGCACATAGTCACCGTACAGGTGGGCACGGTGGACTTTGTGGCTGTGTTCGGGGTGGTCGGTGG
>NZ_SPKP01000050.1:1584-2086 GCF_023127835.1 Pseudomonas sp. B329
GGCACGAATCTTCAGTTGGCTGACTTGCAGCACCGGGCTGTCATCGCCATAGGCAAATACCGCCTGGTCCAGTACATAGTCGCCGTACAGGTGGGCACGGTGGACTTTGTGGCTGTGTTCGGGGTGGTCGGTGGGCAACTGCATCAGTTTGTCCAAGCCTGCCAGGGCGGTCTTGGCCTGCTGCCAGCGAATGATCACCTGGGTCAATTGCGCCATCGGCGCCATCATGCGTGAGCCGAGGATCGATGCCGCCACCAGTGCGCCGGTGGTCAGGTCGCCGGCCATCACCATCGGCGCGCCAAAGAAAATCACCACGGCAAACACCAGGGTCTGCATGGATTGCGACCAATACTGCAAACGATGGGTCAAGGCCTTGAGCCGCAGGTTCGCCGAAGCGGTAGTTGCGTTGTAGTGGTTCCAGCTCAGTTGGAATTTCTGCTCGGCTTGCAACGCCTTGACGTCCTCCATGCCCTGGATGGTTTCCACCAGCAAGGCATTGCGC
>NZ_SPKP01000050.1:2096-2587 GCF_023127835.1 Pseudomonas sp. B329
GAAGAAAATCACCACGGCAAACACCAGGGTCTGCATGGATTGCGACCAGTACTGCAAGCGATGGGTCAAGGCCTTGAGCCGCAGGTTCGCCGAGGCGGTGGTTGCGTTGTAGTGGTTCCAGCTCAGCTGGAATTTCTGCTCGGCTTGCAGCGCCTTGACGTCCTCCATGCCCTGGATGGTTTCCACCAGCAAGGCATTGCGCAGGCTGGATTCGCGCAACGCTTCATTGGCCAGGCGCCCCAACTTGGCCTGGCACAACAGACCCGGGGTGACCATCAACACCAGCGCGCACAGCGGCACCAGCACCAGCGGGCCGACCAGCAGCCAGAATACGCCGAGGAACAGCAGGAAAAACGGCAGGTCCGCCAGCGCCGTGATGGTGCTGGAAGTAATCAGTTCGCGAATCTGTTCCAGCTCGCGAACCTGGGAAATGAAGGTGCCGGTGGAACGCGGCCGGGCCGAGTTGCGCAGGCGTATGGCGTGGCCAAAGA
>NZ_SPKP01000051.1:0-1034 GCF_023127835.1 Pseudomonas sp. B329
ATTCTCGGCGGTGTGCTGGAAGTGGCCGCCTATGCGGCGATCACTACTGTGGGCTGCCTGGCCGTTGCCGGAGCGGTGTTCCTCGCGACCGGTGCAACCATTGCCACAGGCGGTGTTGCATTGGTGTTGGTGGTGGGCGCGGTCGTCGGCATCACCGCTGGGCTCACTGGCGCCGACTTGAAGATATCCAGTTGGTGCGAGTCCGCCGCCAACTGGGTGTTCCCGCCGGTGATCGATGCGTTCATCACCAGCGGCTCGCACAACGTGTTCATCAATGGCAAAAAGGCTGCCCGCGCTGCCGGCAAGATGACGGCTGTGCCCGTCGCGCCCAGCGAGCCGCCAGCGCCAAGCTTCCTGGATATGGCCGGAGAGTTTTTCTCGCAGATGTGGCGCCCGACGGTCGCCTCGCCTGCGCCCGGCACAGAGCCTTGCCCGCTGGACACCGTGGCGTGCAACAAGCACCCGCCCATGCCCCTGCAGTTCATTGCCGAGGGTTCCAGTTCGGTATTCATCAATGGTCAGCCGGCGGCACGCAGCGGGGATCGCAGTACCTGTGACGCCAAGATTGGAACGGCTGAGGGTCTGATTTCGCCGGATGTGCGCATTGGTGGCGAGACCATTGTGGTGCAGGAGATTCGTAGCGGGAAAACGCCGGGGGTGGGGCTGGCGATTGCCGTGGTGATGGCGTTGCGGGGCAATGTGAAGTGTTTCTGGACCAAGCTGCCGTGCATGATCGGAGGGGCGTTGGTGGGCGGCGCAATCTCTTACGGAACTGCCAAGGTCACCTCGGCACTCAAGAACGCCATGGATGGCTCGCCCAATCCGGTGCACAGTTCGACGGGGGCCAAGGTCTTGGGCGAAGAGGAAGAATTGGACTTTGTTCTGCCCGGTCTGCTCCCTATCGATTGGCAACGTTTCTACAACAGTCTCGATACGCGTTGCGATGGCCTCTTCGGCGCCGGCTGGAGCGTCGACTATGAGGTGTCGGTCGAAATAGATGCCGACGAAAACCTGTTCTATATCGATGAGCAGGG